>NZ_JBJUDF010000327.1:0-23045 GCF_046067725.1 Planktothrix sp. | reverse complement strand
TATCTTGACTCAGATAACGTAGTCAGTTAAGACTTAGGCTGGTCAACTAATTGAAGCTAGAGGCATGAAGCCCCGTCACTTCAGTGCGGGGTGCTGACTGAAAGCTGACTTCTGATTGTTCAATTCAGGTTGTAAGTGTTGAAATCGTTTTGTTAAACGTTTTGGCATAGACAAAAGTTTTCAGATTACATTAAAGCCGTTTTCTCAAAGGATTAAACCTCTCAAGAATTACGCCACTAGAGATGCCGAGAGATGAACCGCTTCTTCTGCTGAAGACCCTAAAGAATCAGGATGAGGATACATAGTTGGCCGTGTTTCCAGAATGCTGCCAAATCGTTCTAACCAATCAAAAATCCGATCAAGTTGTTCGATTGTAATTAATCCATACTGCCACAGGATCATCGGTAACTGACCTGAATCCTGTTCCGGGTGGCGGAGAGCCATCGCAATTGAGGAGGCCGGGATTGCTAACTCCCAGCGTAAAAATTGAATCAGTTGTGCTTGTTTTGGGGAAATCATTGGGGGTTCCTATAAAAAGCGGAGGCAAATACAGTTAGACAACCATAGAATAAAATTCTACGATTTTAATCTTACTAAAAATCTATTGATTTTCAGTGATAGATATGCGGTTAATCCTGTGATTTAATCAACTCAATTTTGTGATCATCGTCACAGTGAAACCCATGACTCTACTCAGTTTCGACAAAATTCCAGTTTTGGAGTTCCCGTGAAGGCTACTGCTGTTTTGGAGAAACATTGTTTTTTATGATACCTTGTTGTTGGAGTTTAAACCCCATTGCTTAAAATTATTTGACAAAACTTGATTTGTTAAAATTTTATTAAAAATTCATTGGAAAATTACGGCTTATAAATTCATAGCTAAAAGCAGGTAGTTATGATTGATTAGTGTACTCCTGAGCTTTCGATTCAGCATCTAAATTTAAGATTTTGTAGACTAGAGTTTTGATAGCAAGGCTTTTGGGCCAAAAATCAAGTGCGTGAAGGTTTATTTTTTAGGCTATTGAGATGAAATTTTGGGTTAAGCTAAATATCATTGATCGTTTTTAACCGATCTAAATCGATGTTGTTTCAAGCTTTCTCTAGGCTAAAAGATGAGGTTAAACAACCCGATTTTGCCGAATACATTCAGCATACCATTGAAAACTGGCTTTAGGAATCCGTTTTTGTGTTGTATAATCCATATAAATTAAGCCAAAACGCCGTTGATAACCCCAAGCCCATTCAAAGTTATCCATTAAGCTCCAAACGAAATATCCTTTTAAGGGATATCCTTCAGAAACGGCACGATGGGCTGATTTAAAATGCTGACGTAAATACATAATTCGATCGGTATCAATCACCTCACCTTGGGCGTTTAATTCATCTTCCGCCGCACATCCACTTTCTGTAATGACAATGGGTAAATCGGCTCGATTTAAGGTTTCACTGATATGACGAATTCCCCAATAAATACACTCAGGAACAATATTCAACCAAGGCATATTCATTCGAGGATATCCTTTAGGGAGTCCTAAAAATTCAAAGCCCAGAGGATGATCAGACGCACGAACATAAGTTGCTGAGTAAAGATTTAAACCTAATTGGTCTAAGGGTTGATGAATAATTTCTAAATCTCCAGGTAAAATATCCGGGGCTTCATTGCCTAATAATTCTAATAAGACCGGACTATAGGAACCCGTTAAAGCGGGAAAGATAATTCCTCCATTTTGACCACAAAGGGCGAAACCCTTTTGGGCGGCTAAAATATCTTCTGGACTTTCGGTTAGGGGAACGGTTACGGCACAATTATCGACTAAAGAAATGGTGCAAGGAACCGTCGAATTGGCTCGAATTGCTTGCACTCCTAACCCATGAGCTAATAAAGCATGATGGGAGGTTTGCCAAACGTCTTTGGGTCGAGAAACAACGGTTCCGGGTGCATGGGGCGGAAGGGCATTCACTTGATAGCCTAAATGGGTAAAACAAGGAATTTCATTCAGGGTCATCCAAGAGGTAATGCGATCGCCTAATTTATTAACAACAACCCCGACATAATCAGCAAAATCATGAGCTATTTCTCGACTGCGCCAAGACCCATATAAATCTTCTAAAGCTTGGGGACTATCCCAATGAAATAAGGTAGCATGGGGGGTAATTCCATTGTTTAATAAAGTATCTACTAAACGTTGATAAAAATCGATTCCTCCTTGATTAATTGTTCCCCGTCCATCAGGAATAATTCTTGGCCAAGAAATACTAAATCGATAATGTTTAATTCCCAATTCAACCATGAGTTGAATATCTGTTTCATAACGATGATAATGATCACAAGCAAGATCACCGGTTTCTCCATTTAAAACCCGCCCCGGTGTTTGACTAAACCGATCCCAAACACTGGGTTTTCGTCCTCCTTCAGTGACGGCACCTTCAATTTGATAGGAAGCTGTCGCCACTCCCCACATAAAATTCGGTGGAAATTGATAACTTACCATTGGCTAGAAACTCCTTCAGGTTATACTCAATGATTGGGATTAATAGTATTCCCACAATCTTTAGTAAACAGGAAAAGATTGAATTAACAATAGTTTAACAGCAACAGAACCTTGGATTGTAATTGCCAAAGCCAATCAATCAGTATTCTGATTGACTCAGTACCTCAACATAATTATTGACACATTTATAATTCCCTGTTCCCAGTTCAGTTGTTCCCTTTCTCCAGTCGGTAATTTATTTTGCACAAGCACTTATTTTCTTTTTTGATATTATTTAATGAAATTTGACAGGAGTGTTAGAATTAAAAGGATGGATAGCCCTAGAACGCTACCCAATTTTTTTTGTAACCCTAGATTGGGGTTGCTTCTCAGCTAAATCAAAGGGGATACTCCGTACACTTGAAAAATCTTAATTCAATGAGGACTATGATGCTAAACCGATTCAAAGCAATTTATAGGATAGTAATTTTAGGTTTAGGGTTGGTTTTCCTATTGGGAATCACACCGGTTTGGGCTGCCAAATCTCTCCCTGAACCGAATGATCGCGGCAACTATATGACTAAATCCGATCATTTATATTGGCAAGTGGTTGATCCTGACCCAAATGGCTTGAATTGTCGCATGGGAAATGCCCGCATTGAAGAGATTTGGAATCCTGATCACCTCGGATTTCCTGCTATTAGTAGTTGGCCTGCGGTCACGGCTTTAAAACCCGATGAAGTCTTCCGGGCACAGCCTAGCTATGGCGGTTTTGTGATTACCTTTGATGATCAATTTTTACCTTGGATTTTTATTAAGAAAAAAAGTGATGGTACACCTGCAAACTGTTTTGTTCGAGCCAATAGTTCACTCATAAAACCCATTGAAGAACCAACTGATCACAACGTTTCAACTTTACCCGTTGAAGAACCAACTGATAATAATATTTCCAGCGAACCTGTTGAACAACCAACGGATAATAATGTTTCAACTCCCCCTGTTGAAACTGCTCCTCAACCTAATATTGACGACACAGAACCCTTGATTGATTTGTAAATCTTTCTTGTTTCTAGGTTTTACCTAGAAACAGGATCAATTAGGATTTAATTCTCCCCAGGATCAATTCCTAATTCGCGTCATTTAGCTGTCAATCCTTCAGCCCGTTGTCGTTCCTGAATCACAAGAAAAATATGGGAAGGTTAGAAGCCTCGTCTATAAGCGAGCAAGGATGAAAACCGACCCAAGCGGGTTGAACCGCCTACAATTCTCAAAACCCATAAGAATAATCATCCTTTTGATGAACTGCTTGCCAATATTTGTGGCTAATTCCTGTTACTCTTCCCTGGGGAGTGACCAGATCGAAACCACCAGATGCGCAACAGAGAACTCGACCTAAATAAAAAAACCTATTTTCTTACCTTTTTTCTTACCTTTGGTAACAACAGCTTTGACAAGATCGCCAGTCTGAAAGCCTTTATGAAATGGTTAGAAGAATTTACATGAAGCAACTCATTGTATAATTTTATTAATTTTTTAAATTAAATTTATAAAATCTTTATTTTTCTTGTTGTAATAATTGCCAATCCCGAATTAGCTCTTTAGACCACATCCAATTTTGAGATAATTGATTCGGTTGAAACTCGGTTGGAGATTCACTAAGCACTTTATCACTAAATTTAACGGCTTTACTCAACATAAATGCTTTTTGTTTTTCAGGTAAAGTTTGAGAATATTTTCGCCAAACTAATCCTAATCCTGCATAGGCAGTTAACTTATCTTGTTGTTTGAATTGAGTTTGGGTATAATTTACCGTTCCTGGTTTAGCTTTTCCCACGAAAGTCGGTTCTTCAACCTCTAAAACTTGAGTCCAAACTTGATAGGCATTCTCTAACTTTCCTTCGGTATAATAGGCAAAACCCAAAGCATTTTTATAATCAACAGATTGAGGATTTTGTTGAACGGCATTTTCCCAGTATCGGCGCACATCATCAATTTTATAATCAGCACTTCCCTGTTGAATTGATTGCCAAGCTAACCGACCATTCAGAAAATTAACAATCGGATGATTCAGATCCTGAACCTGCACCGCCGCTAACGCCGCTTTGGCTTCTTGTAACGCTCCTCGATTTAATAATTCTGTTGTAGCTTCTTCAGCCGCTAATAGCTTGCGTTGATAAAATTGTTCAACGGCAATTCCTAAAACATAATCGGTATTTGCTGTTTTTAAATCCATCGCTTGAGGTTGACTGGAATTAGCATGAACCAGAGTGGTTTCAGATGCCTTTCCCTCACCATTGAATCGTTCTGACTGTAACGCTCGATTTTGACCGAACCAAACCCCAAATCCGAGAGATATTAAGATAAATGGCAGCACCCATAAAACTCGTTTTCCCTTCAACGGATATAGAGAAATAAGACCCGATGGTGAAGTTGTTAATTGGGGCGATACAGAGGTAGAATGCGGTTCAACAGTTACAGGTTTTGGCTGAGATTCTGGAACCGTTGACTGACGCAAAAAATCTCCAATAAAATCGGTATTTTCTAATTCATTTAAACCCTGATATTCGGGAAAGGAATCATCAAATTGATCCTCAAAAAGATGCCCTAAATCATCACAAACTAGATTCTCTAATACATCTTCAACATCATCCTCATTCATACTCTCTCCTTCAGATAAGGATAGGGTTTTAAAGGTAGATTTCACCCCTAAATCCCGTTGGGATAGTGAAGAAAGTAAGGGGGAAAATTCTTTTTCTTCCTGAACAGAATTATAAGATTGAATTGCCGTTAAATACCCATCAAATTCTCGATGTAAATATAAAATAGGTAAAGCCCAATAAAGTTGATGGGAGCCATAAGCAGAAATTAATCCTTGTCTGGCTCGACTTAAACTTAAATCAATCGGATAACCTTGATTCAAATTGCGATATAATAACCGCGTTAACGTCAATGCCACATCATCGGGAATCCGTTCTGCCATTGCTAAAACCCCTGGAATTCCACGTTTAACCGCATATTCAGCAAGATTCAATTGGGCAGTATCATCACTAATATTGGGTGTATTTCCATAGGCTCCTCGACAGGAATTTAACACCACCATCTGCACCCCATTATTAACTAATAATCCGGCTAGATCATCTCCATTTAAGGTTTCTGTTAACCCTGTTCTACGGCTAACTAAATATAATTCTCCTCCAGAAATGCCTAAATTACTATGTCCAGCATAATGAAAGACTTGATATTGACCTTGTTCTAACGCTTGCGTGAGTTGTTCTCGATCCGGTTGTTCTAAAATCGTGAGTTGAATATCAGGAGCAATGGATTCTAAAGAATTTCCTTGACTCCGTTTATTTTCCCGGCGTAATTCTTCTTGTAAATGCAGCACTTCCCGCTTTAGGTGTAGGCTTTCCTGGTCAGTGGGTGCGGCAATGGCAATTAAAATTTTTAAAGGTTGATTGGGTTTTCTAACTTGTCTGTGGAGAATAGAATTCATCCCCGGTTGATAACGGGAAAAAACCACATCTGTTCCTGTGGCAATCGGACGATCTGCCGCGTGTAAAACTTCCCAAGGCAAACTCGATAAGCGTCTACCTTTTAAGCCTAATCGTAATTGTAATAATTCCTGACGATTTTGAGCGATGGCTTGGGCACAAGTCCAACTATCCCGTAACGTTCCTTGAAATAACCCATGATAAAGGGCTTGGCCTAATTCCACTAAACTCAAGACAGATGGCTGAGTGGTTAACTGAGTCTCTGTTTTTTTTCCCACAGCCCGAAATGGAATTACAGTTTGGCCGTTTAATAAACCCAATAAAGGATCATTCATCAGTTGGCGAGTGTGGTCTAACCATTCATCCACAGGCCATTTAACTTGTTCTTCGGCGAGAGGAACGCCAGATGCGACTTTTTCTGTCCGCACTAAATATTCATTGTCCCCAACCGGGGTGACGGAAATATGAAATTCCTGAGTCATGAGATTCTGAAGTTGGGATTTGGGAGCTCAAGAGAACGGGACGTTTTCTTCTGATCAAGTTTCATTGGTGATCGATGACTGAAACTGAAAATATTGTGCTCCCTAAGTCCAGGGTAACGAATATTAAAAGAATTTGCCCGTCTCTAGGTAAACGTTCTTATCTTAGGAACCTTCCCTTTCAGGGACTTACAACCGAGATATCAACGGTTCAGGATGTGATCCATTCTACCTTCAAGGGCTGATGGACTTGACTTGACATTCTAAATGAATTACAATACAATTATGATACAAGTGAATTTAAACCCAGCTTATCAACTGCTATCCGAGAAAGTGGTAGCAGTTGATCTATATCAAAATTTACAAGTCAAACTCTATATTGATTTATGACTCAAGCCATTGCAATTATTGGTGGCGGTTTTAGTGGTGTGATGGTGACAATTCATCTGCTACAAAAAGCAATCCATCCGCTAAAAATTTATTTAATTGAACGCCAACCCCAATTCGGTGAAGGAATTGCCTATAGGACTCCTTCAGACCAACATTTACTCAACGTTCCTGCTGGAAAAATGAGTGCGTTTGCCGATCAACCAGAGCATTTTCTCCACTGGCTTAATCTTCGTTATCCTGAACAGTTAATTACATCTGAAACCTTTGTTTCTCGAAAGTTTTATGGCGAATATTTGCGCTCTATTCTACAGAATGCTGAACAAAAAGCTAGGATAGGAGTTTGTTTATATCGAGTTCAGGATGAAGCGATCGCCATTCATCCCACCTCTAATCAATTAACCATTATTTTAAAGAGTGGAGAACCACTTCATGTTGATCAATCGGTTTTAGCCATCGGAAATTTACCGCCAACAAATCCTCCTATTTATAATCCTTCATTTTATCAAAGTTCTCGTTATCTTCCTTGGGCTTGGTCTGAGTTAAAACCACCGTTGCGATCGCTGACTGACCCCATTTTATTAATCGGAACAGGATTAACCGCGATTGATGTTATTGCCTCCTTAAAAGAACAAGAATATCAAGGAAAAATTTATTTAGTGTCTCGACACGGCTTATTGCCTCAATCTCATGAAAAAATAGAACCCTTCCCTCCATTTTTAACCCCTGAATTCTTTCCGAAAACCACCCGCGAATTAGTGAGTCGAATTCGAGAAGAAATTAAAATAGCCACTGAAAAAGGTTATAATTGGAGAGCCGTGATTGATGCTTTACGGGGAGACACCCCATTAATTTGGAATCATCTTTCACCTCAAGAACAATCCCGTTTTTTACGGCATGTTCAAGCTTATTGGGATGTTTGTCGCCATCGAGTTTCACCTTTGATCTACCAAGAAATTCAAGACTTATTAAACCAGCAACAGGTCATGGTTTATGCAGGTCGCATTTTACAGTTTTCTGAAAATCCTGATAGCGTAGAAGTGTTGATTCGTCAAAGACATAATCAAGAATTATTGAGTTTAAAAGTTAGTTTTGTTATTAATTGTACCAGTTCATGGGGTGATTACCAGAAGCTTCAACATCCCCTAATTGTTAACTTATTCCAAGTCGGTTTAATTCGTTGTGATCCGTTAAATTTAGGGTTAGATGTTGTTAAAAATGGTGCATTAATTGATCAAGAAGGAACTATTTCTCAACAATTATATACATTAGGTTCTCCTTGTAAAGGATGCCGTTGGGAAACAACCGCAGTGCGAGAAATTAGAGAACAAGCCGAGGATTTAGCAACAGAATTGCTGAACCTATATCAAAAGATAACAGCAGTAGTGCCAGCATCCTAGTTGACTGAATCTTAACCGTTAACCGTTAACCGTCAACCCTAAAACTTCAATCTTTTTATCGAGTCGGTATTCAAGATGGCTATCAAAATAATCTATCTGCTGCTAATAACAACTTTTAAAAATTTAGACCTAATCAACTTATGTATCTTTCTGCTTGATTCCTTCCTTCAAACGGATACATTTTGTCCGATGCAATGTGGGTTAGAAAAAGATGCAAAAAATGCGATCGCCCAATAAACCGCCGATGGACAATTTCTCAATCATGTTCGAGAAATTATGCGATTTGTCAAAGAAGCGTAATCCTTCATCCATGTCAAAAACAGGAGCCTATCTAAGCTGAGTTTATACCCTAGGCTATAGGCTCCGCAAGGGTGTCTCGACTTAAGCCGTTTCTAACCAGTCAAAGATTTTATCTAACTGTTCCAATGTCACTAAACCATATTGCCACAGCGTCATTGATACCGGACTCGGATCAATATATTTATGTTGAGAATCCGTCGGATGATTGGCTCGTTCTGCCATGGCAATAGAGTCTGGGGACAAAGATAATTCATCCTGTAAAAAACGAATAAACCGAGAATAATTGCTGGGTGTCATTCTAACTTTCACCTCCTAATAGAAAATCCCTTCAGGAATTCAAAAAATTTTTTAATAAACAATGGTGTTGAGCACCTTTTGTTAAAAATTGAGATGCTTATAAAGCCTGAGCTTTTCAGCTTCAGAACATGAATTTAGGGCTGTTCAGTTGTCCGAAAACGACCGCCGTATTACACAATCGTTTCCTCAGTTTTTCTCCTCACGCATCTACATGAGCTGCGACTAAAATTCCGCACAATTGAGTAGTAGCCACATTCCGTTCTGTCACGAACTAACTTCTCAAGAAGCTATTAACCAGTAGAACAGGTGCAACTCTTAAAACCAATCTGTCGGCAGACATAAGCATTTCCCTGTCAAACGAGAGAAATTATGAAACCCTAAACCTTAGAGCCACAGTGTCATCGTTATTGAACCTTACCTTGTTCACTGAAGCGAACTTGACTCAAGATTAGCCGGGACAACCGATCAAGATTGTCATGGATCAATTTCCTCGGCTTGCTTGCGTTTCCTCACACCTAAGAAGAATAAATCAATGGTATAGAGTTCACTGCTGATCCGCTTAACAGTGCTGGAGTAGACAGGTTAGTAAATTTGTCTACTGTTGTGTAGACGTTATCATTAAAGTTTTAACAAATTACATGAACTTTTGTAAAGTTTTTTTTAACTTTAAGCTCATCGCTGAGAATCCAGAAACTGAATTGGGATGCGATCGCCCACTTTAACACCCAATTCTTGAGAACGTCCTCCCCGGAGTTCAATCACTTGATCCACCAGAACATCAGGGCCATAAGTTGGGCAAGATTCATCTTGACAAGGAGGGGCGTTGACTTGGATGGCTTGAACAATCCCACTCGCGAGAAAAATCATATCTAAGGGAATTTTGCAGTTTTTCATCCAAAATCCCACAATGCGAGGTCGTTCAAAGGGAAATAACATTCCTCGATCATCAGCCAAAGCAGTCCGATACATCAAACCTAATGCTTGCTGTTGGGGGGTTTGAGCCACTTCCAGTTGAATCACTTCCCCTGCAATGGTCACCTGAGCCGTAATCGGTAACATTTGACCTTGATTGTTTTGGGTTTGTGCTGAAGACTGAGACATCCCAGTGCCGATATTCAAAGGTTGTGCTGTTGAAACCGATGAAAATAGGGATGAACAGCTAACCAATAAAACACAGATCACCCCAAAGCCCATGGAGACTAAGGCTGTTGGGATAGAAGCCAAGAGCAAACTCTCTTCCAATCCCGCTAACAGTTGAATGTTCAACCTCCTCAAAAAATCCGTATCATCAGCGACAAAAGATTGTATCGCATCTGAGGGAATTTTGATATTTTTTGTATCGTCGGGAACAGGGAGCACCGGGAGCAGGGGGAAAGGGGAACGAGTGCGACCGTCCTCGGTCGCTGACTTTGAAGCATCAACCGTCAACGGTCAATGCTTCGATAGTTGGAGACTTCGGTAAGCTCAGTGCATCGCAAAGCTCAGTACAAAGCCGTCAACAGCTAACCGCTAACCGTCAACCATCTCTGAGGACATATCCAACGCCTCGAACCGTTTGAATCAGGCGTTTTTCACCTTCGTCTTCAATTTTGAGTCGTAAATAACGAATATAAACTTCAATAACGTTAGACTCACCCAAAAAGTCGTAACCCCAAACATTCTCTAAAATTTGTTCACGGGTTAAGACTTCTCGCGGATGTTCCATTAAATATTTGAGTAACTCATACTCCTTCATCGTCAATTCGATGGTTCTACCATTGCGAAGTGCTCGACGGGTGGCTAAATCCAAGACTAACTCCCCAAACCGCAATTGATCATTATTGCTAATAGTCGGTTGTAAATACAAATTCACCCGTTCTAAAAAAGTTTCGGTGCGATAGGGCTTTAAACAATAGTCATCGGCTCCCGCCTCTAAACAAGCGATGCGATCTTCAAGGCTATCTTTTGCCATTAACACTAATAAAGGGGTACGGGTTCCCAAATCTCGTAATTGACGACACAAAGACAGTCCTGACTCTCCTCCCAAGAGTCGGTCTATCACAATTAATGCAGGTTGTAATTCTGCAATTTGATGTAAACCTGATGTTCCATTATTAACCACAATCGGATAATAACCGGCCTCTTCCAAATCCAGGCTAATTTGTTGAGCTAACAGTTCATCTGGCTCAACCACTAAAATTGAAGGATGATGATCTGACCCCTGCTTACTCATTAATTTGTTAAGTGCGTGCGCAAAATAAATTACCTAGTTGAGAAAGGGAACAGGGAACAGGGAACAGGCACTCTTGCAATGGGCAATAGAAATTTTCCCCCCTACCTCCCCTGCCTCCCCTGCTCCCCCTGCCTCCCCTGCCTCTCCTGCTCCCCCTGCCTCCCCTGCTCCCCCTGCCCTCTTCAGGGTAATTCTACAGAAGTCGGTTTGGCAATATGGGGCAGTCCCCAGCCTAATTTTTCTCGGAGAACTTGGAAAAATTCAGGAGGTTGGAGACGAATAAATTTAGCGTGATAGTCTGAGCGCTGCACTCTGACCTGATATTCAGGAAGAACATAACATCCTCCGTTTCCATCCACCACCATCACTAACTGATTGGGACTGGCTGGATAAATAATCACAGGTTCTTTTTCTCCATAAATTAAAGCCCGTGAAGCCAGAGAATGGGGACAAATAGGGAGTAATTGTAACACTTCTACCCCAGGTGTCACCACTGCACCTCCGGCTGATAAGGAATAAGCCGTTGAACCCGTTGGCGTGGAGATAATCACTCCGTCGGCGGCAATATCCACCGGAGCATGACGGCCGATTTTAATTTCAAAATGACACATACAGGTCATCGGTTCTCGGTGTAGCACCATTTCATTAAGACATAGAGCTTCCCAGAGCACGTCATCGGACTGACAAACCTCGACCGAAATCATCGTGCGGTTTTCAACGATGTAGTCTCCTGAAAGCACTTGTTCCAAAACCACAGGAAGTTGATTCAGGTAGGTTTCGGTTAAAAATCCCATGTGACCGGTATTCACCGCCAATAACGGAATCCCTTGAGGGGCCAGGATACGGGAGGCAGAGAGAACAGTTCCATCCCCACCGAGAGCAATAGCCAACATCATTTCCTGATCAAAATCGGGAGGGGCTATTTTATCAATCGGAGTCCGATGTAATGCTTCTGGCCCAGTGGCATAACCCAATATTCCCACGGTTCCGGGTGCAGTACAAACCTTGATTCCCCGCGCTGTAAGCTTGTCTTTGATATCGGTCGCAGCACGACAAGCGGCGGGTTTAGCATCATTGTAAATAATCCCTACTTTGGACACGCGAAGTCTTCTTAAATGGGGTTTAAAAAAGTTAGAGGTGGTAACAGAACCGGGATTTTCATCCCAATTCTGATTAGAGACAAAAATTTAACGATTGTTAAAGCATACCCTGTCTTTGGGCGATTGCGTTGAGTTAGAGGGGCTTGAAGGGATTGCTCCTTTTTTTGCGCTTTTTGAGCTTCTCCTGTTCATATTCTAATTCTTTAAGTTTTTTCATAATGCGACTAAAGTAGTCCTGCATATAGGTTTCTAAGGTGCTGATTTCCTTGGGGTCAATGCCAAACACTTGATAGGTTTCATCCATCGAGGCTTCCAGGGACTGACCATTGGCTAAGACTTCGGCAAAAGCGAGACGGTCAGACACATTCCAAGTCCACTGAAACCAGCGTGTGACTTGGCGGAAGAGTCGTAGGATTTCCGTTGGGGTACGGGTAATTTTAGCGGTTTTGTCACTACTGCGTTCACACAAAGCAATAATTTCTTCGGCTGTCCAGGCTTTGAAACCCACCACTGGGAAACTTCTGTTCTCAGTTTCAGGAACAGATAAAGCTTTAACTGCAAATTTAGCAATATCTTGGGTATCCATATAAGCCACCGGAGAACTGACCCCCGGAACCCAAACCGCTTGTTTATCTAAAATGGGAATGGCATATTGACCAATGAGCCCTTGAAAAAATCCACAGGGTCTTAAAATGGTGTAGTTTAAACCGGACTCGGCTAAAAATAGTTCGGTACAACGCTTGATTTCTAATAAGGGAACTTGAGGATATTTCTCAGCATCCAAAAAGGAAAAGAAAATAAACCGTTCAACTCCGGCTTCAAGGGCGGCTTGAATCAGAGCAACTTTTCCGTCCCAGTCTACCTGTTTAATTCCTAATGAATCCGTGGGACGGGCCGTAGCTGCATCAATAACAGCCGTTACCCCTTCTAATGCAGGTTTTAAGGTTTCTGGTTCGCATAAATCCCCAGGAACCAGTTCGGCTCCCCATTCCTTTAAAAATGCGGCTTTGCGGTAACTGCGCGCTAAACAACGCACGGTGTAACCTTCATCGAGCGCGCGTCGCGCCACCTGTCTCCCCAACGTGCCAGTCGCACCGACAATTAATAAAGTCATGAATATGAGTCTGAAGCTTAAAGTTTATTAAGTATGGTATCAAACATTCTCTCATTTTTTTACAAAACTTTACATCAGCAGCCAGGAGTCAGAAGTCAGGAGTGAATCATTTCTTCTTCCCCCCTGCTCCCCCTGCTCCCCCTGCTCCCCCTGCTCCCCGTGATCCCCCTGCTCCCGTACTCCCCTACTCCCGTACTCCCCTACTCTCCGCCTTGGATTTTCAGTAACAGGAAGCCACCACCGAGACCGACGAGAATTAAAGAAAAGCAGACCAGGGCAGTTGAGAAGATTTCTCCAGTCATCTATTGCATCTCCATTTATGATAATTAAGGGTTATTGTATCGGATTGTTGACACCTTGATGGAGGTTTGAAAACCTAACCTAATTTATGTTGATGTTCAATTTTGCTGAACTGGGACGTTTCTTTTTTGAAGGAATAGAGGTTTATCCCAATATTTCCTATCGTAAAATTGATGATGTGACGGTTTTTCTGGATATCTATCGACCTAAAACCGTAACGGGAAAAAATAAAACCTTAGTTGCTATTCATGGAGGGGGGTGGATATCAGGAACAAAGGAAGAAATTGTTCCCCAATTGATTCCATTTTTGACTCAAGGATGGTCTATAGTTAATGTTGGATATCGTTTAGGGGGTGTAGCGTTCGCTCCGGCGGCTGTTGAAGATGTTTGTTGTGCGTTACGTTGGGTTTTTTCCCATGCTGATGAGTATCAATTTGACCGTAATAAAATTGTTGTGATTGGCGGTTCAGCCGGAGGACATTTAGCAACTTTATGCAGTATTTTACCGAATTCTACTGGATTTGATAGCGGGATAAAAATCAGCGATGATCAAAAACTAGAGGATTTAACTGAATTCAATGTTGCAGCGATTATTAATCTATTTGGGATTATGGATGTTAAGGATGTTTTCACTGGAATAAATCGCAAGGATTATGCAGTTTATTGGTTTGGAAATCAACCGAATTCTGAAGGATTAGCGGCTCAAATTTCCCCGATTCATTATGTTCGTTCAGGATTACCTCCTGTGTTAACAATTCATGGGAATCAAGATGAGTTAGTTCCCTATGAACAAGCGGTTAAAATGCACCAAAAGTTAGATGAATATAGGGTGCCGAATCAATTATTAACTTTAATGGGGGCAGGTCATGGTAACTTTTCTCCAGAACAAGCTTATTTAATCTATCAAACCATTCAGGACTTTCTGCAAACTTATCAACTGAATTAAAAGGATTTAACAATGATCGATAAATTGGTCAACTTAAAAGATAAAATCCAATACTCAGCCGATGGAATTTTAAGTTCAGTGCTTTGGAAGGATAATATTTGCCAATATACGTTATTTTGTTTGGCAAAAGGAACGGATATTTCTGAACATACTTCGAGTCGAAATGCAATAGTTCAAGTGTTAGAAGGAGAAGGGATTTTAACGTTAAATGGAGAAGAGATTCGATTAGAACCTGGGGTTTTTGTGTTCATGGCGGCGAATGCGCCTCATGGGTTAAAAGCCGAATCTAATTTAGCATTTTTACTCACCTTATCGACTCCAGAATCCTAAAACTGCATTTGTTGATGTTGCTTGCGGTTGAAACGAATTTCTTCAGAAACCAGTAAATAACTTTCGAGAGGGGAACACATATCCCATTTGAATTCAGCCAGAAATAACAAGGTTCCCCCCAAGATTAACCCACTAATTAAAAATTGCCAATTAATGAAATAAGGTAATAATAAAATTCCCAATAAATGCAAAAATCCGGCAATTAAAAAGGCGCGAGAATGTAATCCAATTCCTGTGCCTAAATAGCCTAATCCACATAATCCTAACCACAGGGGACAAATATGAATTAAAATCTCTGACCATCCCCAAAAAATCCCCAGATTTGTTAATCCTAAACCTAATACCATCAATCCCGCCCACCCATAGAGCATCCAGGTCACTCGTTTCAGTTTGACCCAATAGTAACTTAACACCATCATGGCAACGGTTCCCACTAAGGTCAAAATTGACCATAAATAAGCTTGGGTACTCCAGCTAATCGGTAAAAACTGAGCGATGAGAAAGATAATTAACGAAATTCCACCCCACAGTAAAAATGCTAGGTCAATTCGAGTGTATAAATTCGATAACAGCGTTATCTTGCCGAATTTTAAGTTAATTTCTAATAATTCTGTTAAATCTTGGATTTCGAGATGGTACTGTTTACTGCGGATAATGGGTTCTGTGGGATGAAAAAAACTCATGTAAATAAAATTAATAATTTTTATAAATCTTAACAAACTCTTGGGGGAGGAGCAAGATCCAGTCACAATAGACCGGACTATACTCAAGGCAGGCTGTTCCCTTGAAATGTTATAGCGATGTTAGAACTTCACTGTCATACCACCTACTCCGATGGTCAACTCACCCCCACTGAACTGGTGATGGCTGCTGTCGAAGCCGGAGTCAAAGCATTAGCGATTACAGATCACGATACTTTATCCGGTTGGGAAGAAGCATTTCAGGCGGCGACATCGCGAAATATCGAGATTGTACCGGGTGTAGAATTATCAACCGTTCATCATGAACGATCGTTACATATTTTAGGATTTTATCCTGATAAGAATAAACTGGAAACTCCCCTAAAAGAACGTTTAAACGGACGAAAAAATCGAGCTTATCAAATTATAAAAAAACTGGCTGAACTCGGTTATCCGATTGAGTTAGAAGCGATGGGAGAAGGAGTCGCTGCTTCCCGTCCTCATATTGCAATGGCGCTGGTCAAAGCGGGTTATGTTCAGTCTAGTCAAGAAGCATTTGAACGTTGGTTAGGAGAACATAAACCCGCCTTTGTTCAGTATGAAAAATTTTCAATTGTTGAGGGAATTCAACTGTTAAAATCTTGTGGTGCGGTTCCCGTTTGGGCTCATCCTTATTTATATCAAGGTGGAAAGATTGAAACGGTTTTTCACGAATTATTAGAAGCGGGATTAATGGGTCTGGAAGTTTATCATCCTTATCATAGTTTCTCCCAAATTCAACGCTTAGAAAAACTTTGTGATGAGTATGGGTTATTAAAGACCGGGGGTAGTGACTATCATGGGGTGGGTCAGTTAAATCAATTTAATTTATCTCTGAGTTTATTAGATCCTTTAAAACAAGCGGCTCATAATTTATCGAGTTTAATACCTTAAAAAATAGGTAATAAAATTTCAAATTCGGTTCCGACTCCTGGGGTAGAAACAAAATTGAGTTGACCGCCATGTTTTTCACTAATAATTTGGTGGCTAATGGCTAATCCTAATCCTGTTCCTTTTCCAGCAGGTTTCGTGGTAAAAAAGGTATCAAAAATCTGAGATTGAATCTCTTGAGGAATTCCGGCTCCATTATCCCGAATACAGATTGAAACCCATTTGGAGACTGAATTAATATGAATTGTATCTTCATTGATGAAAGAGATTGTTTGAAGGTGAGTCGGTAAACCCGATAATAAACGATTGGTTTGGGAAAGTTGTGCTAACTGGGCTGGATAAATTTCACGTTCTGATCGGGTTTTAATTTGAGTTTTGACCTCTATAATTCTAGGATTTTGATTGCTTTTATCTACCTCTTCTAAAGCATCAATACCATTAGAAATTAGATTCATAAAAACTTGGCTGAGTTGACCTGAATAGCAGTTAACTAAAGGAATATCTCCATAATCTTTAATTACTTCAATTCCTTGTCTTAAGCGAGTTTTTAGAATTAATAACGTACCATCAATACAATCATGAATATTAATTTCTCGGCGTTGGCTACCATCCATATGAGAAAAACTATGTAAACTATTTACCAGTTGACTGAGACGTTCTGAACTAACAGTAATACTTTTAATCACGTCTCCTAAATCTTGTTGTAAAAATTCAAAATCAATTTCTGCTTTAATATCATCAATCATTGGAGAAGGTTGTTGAGTATTTTCATGATAAGCTTGAATTAATCTCATTAAATCATGATAATAATTTAAAAGACAGTTAGAATTTCCTAAAATACAGCTTACTGGATTTTTAATTTCATGGGCTACTCCTGCTACCATTTTTCCTAAACTAGCTAATTTTTCCGTTTGAATGAGTTGAGATTGAGAGTGCTGACGTAATAATTCAGTTGTTAATTGATGCAGATAAGATTGAGCGACTAATAACTGTTGAATGTCCAAAAGTTGATAGCAATTTTCGGTTAACTGAACGACAATGGGTTCATATAGTAATTCAGGCGATCGCTGTACGGCTTTATGAGCAGCTTCTACAATTAAAGTATTTCCGGGTAAGATTAATAATTCGGTTTGAGCAAACCGTTGTAAGGATCGAATCGCACGTTTTAAAAACAATTCTCGTCCATAGGGACGACTTAAGTATTCAAAAAATCGCCG
The DNA here is from genome assembly GCF_046067725.1 of Planktothrix sp. NCBI lineage: Bacteria > Bacillati > Cyanobacteriota > Cyanophyceae > Oscillatoriales > Microcoleaceae > Planktothrix > Planktothrix sp. The sequence continues at coordinate 5,391 of NZ_JBJUDF010000327.1, read as the reverse complement.
TCGGGAAATCATCCCACTAAATTGATTTTCTTCAGTTAAAATTACCCCAGGAATTAAAGGATTAACTTCTAACTTTTGAGTCAGAATCATTCCAGGTTGATTGATGTCAACCTGAATATCATATAAAAATAATTCTTGGAGGGTAGATTCTAACTCTAAATTATGAATGGAGGAAAAAGGAAAAGGTGAGGATGGCGTTTCCATAGAGGATACATTAAACATAACCGTATTCATGAAAGTAGAGTAACGTTAAATTTGTAGGAGAAGGGATGCTTTTTTACCCTGAAAGCCTTTTATTCTATTTTATTCTATAATTTATAAGTTGAAGCAAAATTTTAAATTTAACCTATTATTAAGATTTTTAGCTGTTTTTAAACTAATTGGGGTTAAATACGCCTAGAACCCAAAAGACAGGGTTAGCACAGGGAAAATCACTTTTTAATTCTGACTATTTTTTAAGAATTTTGCAGGAGAAATCAGGGACTCATCACCCAAAGATAAGGATGTCTCATACTGGAACTCACAACTTGATCTCGTCCTTGATTTTTCGCTTGATACAACGCTTGATCAGCCGCAATAATTAAATCTCCTGGGTTTTTAATTTTGTTCATTATTTCTGGATTTCCAAATTCTACGGTCGCCACTCCTAAACTCAGAGTAATCTGTGAACTTATGGAAGAATTGGGATGATGAAGCTGAATCGCTTTGATATTTTCTCGGACTTTTTCGGCGATTAAAATCGCTTGTTTGTGTCCGATTTTAGGTAAAACTACAACAAATTCTTCTCCCCCATATCGAGCCACTAAACCTTGATCTAAGGTGACAGTTTTGGTGATCACTTGAGCCACTTGTTTGAGACAATCATCTCCAGCTTGATGTCCATAACTATCATTATAAGCTTTGAAATAATCAACATCAGCAAAAATCAGAGAAAGGGGAAATTCAGTGGATTTCAGTTGTAACCATTTTTGATCAAAATATTGATCAAAAAATCGACGATTAGCGACTTGTGTTAATCCATCTAAGCTGGCTTGAATTTGTAATTCATGATATAATTGATGTAAAAATTGATTCGCTAATTTATGAATCTTAGACTGAGCAAGTAACAGTTGATACATATCAATAAGTCGGTAACTTTGAGGTTCAACTTGAACAACAATGGGTTCATAAACTAAATCGGGTAAGCGTTGTAAAGCCATTTCAGTTGCTTCTAATATGGGAGTGGAACCTGATAACATTAAAACTTCTTTTTTTTCCCAACGATACAACAGTTTTAATGGACGCTTCAAAAACAGTTCAATTCCATAGGGACGGCTTAACCGTTCTAAAAAACGTTGTCGAGAAATCATCCCAAAAAAATCTTGATCTTGAGTTAAAATGACCCCTGGTAATAAAGGATTACACTTAAAAAAGTTAGCAACGACTTCTCCAGTTTCTGAAATATCAACTTGACTATCATATAAGTATTGATCTTGGAGCGTTGATGATAAGTCTGAATTAGGAATGGAAGCAACGAGATAGGACGGGTTGTATAACTCAAATCCGTTGGAACTTAGCATAAAATGTTGATGTTGTTTGTAAAGATATGATCAACTGAAGTGGATTATATTTTTCAAAATCCCACATCAGATTTATGATTCTCTATTATAACCAAGTTCTAGCATAATCGCAGGAGTCAAAATCCGTTCTGATGCAACTTTAACTAGAATTTTATAAACTTTTGTGATATGATTGTAAAGTTTTTACTAATATTTTTAACTTATACATCTGTGTTAATAGAACCCTTGGATCAAAATTGTAAAAGCTTAACCCTCTTTAGTCTTGATCAGATTACAGAGTTAGATGATAAACTTCAGCAATATTTCTCGGAAAAGTTAGTTTTCAAGCCAGAATTTAATCGAACCTTAGTTAGTTTTCAAGCTAATAAAACTAAAGCTCTTTATCGTTGCTTTAAGTATAAAGAAGCTTTTTCAGTTTCTCTTGTTCAATATTTGCTTGAAAAATATCAAATTAATCAAGGTAATATTTTAGAGCCTTTTGCTGGGAGTGGAACCACTTTATTTGCTGCTAATTCTTGTGGGATTGATGCAGAGGGTATTGAATTACTTCCGATTGGCCAGGAAATCATTAACACGCGAAAAATCATTGACTTAAATTTGAGCATAGAAGACTTAAAAAGAATTGAATATTGGAAAAAACATAAACCTTGGTTAGAGACACAAGAGTTAGAGCCTTTACCTGAACTAAAAATTACAGAAGGTGCTTATCCTGACGAAACAAAACGATTGATTGAAAAGTATAGAGGTGCTTTAAAATTAGAAAATCAGCAAGTCAAAAGTTTATTATTTTTTGCTTTATTATGTGTCTTAGAAGAAATTAGTTATACACGCAAAGATGGTCAATATTTGCGCTGGGATTATCGCTCAAACCATAGACAAGGAAAAACTCCTTTTAACAAGGGAGAAATCCTTAAATTTGAACAAGCTATTGTTAATAAGCTTGATGAAATTATTGAAGATATTCAGCCATCTAGTCAACAATTAGAGCTTTTTTCTGGTAATTTAGATAAAGGAAATATTAAACTTTATCAAGGTTCATGTTTAGATATTCTTCCAACTTTACCTGTAAATTACTATGATGCTGTGATTACTTCTCCACCTTATTGTAATCGTTATGACTATACTCGAACCTATGCTTTAGAATTAGCATTACTGGGTATCAATGAAAAAGAACTGGTACACCTTCGACAACAAATGTTAAGTTGTACGGTTGAGAATAAAACGAAAGATTTATTAAAAATTAATTCTGACTGGAGACGCGCAATTAATATAGCCGATAATCAAAAATTATTACAATTTATTTTAAAGAATTTAGAACAACAAAAACAGCAAAATTTATTAAATAATAATGGAATCATTAGAATGATTAGAGGTTATTTTTATGAAATGGCTTGTGTCATTCAAGAGTGTGGTAGAGTGATGAAGCCTCATGCACCTTTAATTATGGTAAATGATAATGTTCGTTATGCAGGAATCAGTATTTCTGTAGATTTAATTCTGTCTAAAATCGCAGAAGAATTAGGATTTTATATTGAAAATATTTTTGTCTTACCTAATGGTAAAGGAAATAGTAGCCAACAGATGGGACTACATGGACGAGAACCTTTAAGAAAGTGTATTTATATTTGGAGAAATGGGAAATGACAGCAACACGACCCTATCTACAACATTTGACGAGTAGTGAAGATCTGATTACAAATTATCAAGCAACTCGCTCAGGTTTTGTGGCTTTAGCTTTGGAAAAAAATCGTAGAGCAACTCCCTTTATTGAACAAGCAAGAACGCTTAAACTATTTGCATCTCAAGCTAAAAACCCTACAGATCTAATCAATATTTTAGATATACAACCCGCTTTAATAACAGCAGCCGGAATTTCTGATAAAGCAATTAAATATTTAGAGAATCAAGATAAAATTGATGCAATTCAAGGACTAATTAAAAACTTTTTAGAACCTGCTGGAACAAATTTTGTAGAAGAGTTAGTTTTTAGATTTTTATTAACGCGGGGAGAGACATTAGGCGGCTCCATGCGTAATGCAGGAGGAATTCTAGCACAACGAAAGCTAATTCGTACCTTAATTTCTATATTAAGAATTTCAGGAAAATCTTATCGATGGCTACATTCTGTCACGAATCAATGGGTACCAATGCTGGAAGATGATTCTGATATTGAATTATATTTAAAAGGGTTAAATTGGCTATCTGAAAGTGAACAGCGAACTTTAATGTTGAATCGAAAAGTTAGTGTTGTAGGTAATAATATAGATTTATGTTTATTGAATTGTTCTCCAGAAGAACTAACTCAAAAAGAACAATTACCCTCCAGCTATATTGCATTAGGAGAACTGAAAGGAGGAATTGATCCAGCAGGTGCAGATGAACATTGGAAAACAGCACGAACCGCGTTACAGAGAATTGTGATTGCATTCTCAAAGATTGAACTTAAACCCCATACTTTTTTTATTGGTGCCGCCATTGAAAAAAACATGGCTAGAGAAATTTGGTATCAACTTGAAACTGGAGTTTTAGAAAATGCAGCTAATCTTACCAATGATCAACAAATGGCTTCCATTGGTCGATGGATATGCCATCTTTGAGGTAAAAACTCAATTTAACCCTACATTTAAATTAAACAACTTTTGTTAACACAAACACACTCCCTACATTTCCCCGTCCAATTCTTAAATCTTCATCTAAATAGGTAATATCTAACCAGCCTTTTTGATCCCGTTCTTGTAAACTAAAATCAATGGCTATGAATTTTTTACCTTTTTCAATATCCGCAATAAAAGGATTCGGAGACTGATATCCGATGAAGCGTTGAGAACCAATAATCAAACGATTAAATTTAACGTTTACTCGTTGATCTGAAACGGGTTCAAATTGTGCTGCTACGCTTACTAATCCTTCTAATAACGGTAAACTTTGAACTTCTGCAATATTGTAAACTTTCTGTTCGGCTACCCGAATACATTGATAAATTTGTCCTAATCTCAATAACGGTAAACGACCAATTCCTAATAATTCATCGCTACTGGTATACAACAGGCGCCAATTTCCCTCTAACAGTTGAGGAACTTCTAAGGGTCGAGGGTTAGGGTTAAAGTCTTCCAGTTGAGTAATAGCGGCTAAAATAGCAACTTTATCGGTTTCGGAGGCGAGTAAACCTCGATTTTTACCCGCAATCATTTCTAGCAAAAAGGATTTTTTAGAGTTAATCATAATTTAAAATTATATTTTCTTTAATATAGGTTAGCTTTTTTAATCAATAAGGTTCGATATAGATTTAACAATTATGATACTGTCCATAATCAATGATTGTGTAAAATTACATCAAGTGTAACTGACTTCTATTTGACACCTGAAACTAAAAATGCTCAATCCATCGTTGCGCGAAATTCCTGTTCATGAACCTGCTGATGTGATTCCTTCTAAGCAAGAAATTTCACTTTTGACTTGGTTAGAATCAACGGGACGTCTGATTGAACGAGATACCGTCAGCAGTACAGCCGTTGACTATCTCGATGATGAAGAGGAAATCTCCGAACTCATGTCCGTTGATGACTCCGCTTACGATGATGATGATCTCGATGATGATGATGATTTATTAGAAGGCTAGAAATCGAAACGGGGAAACTGTCAAACTTGACCGAAACCCTGTATTTTTTTCCAGTCCTTTAATTTTGTGGTGTTGAGGATTAAAATTTTCTGTGGATAGTAAATTTTCTTCGGTTAAATCATTCAACTTGTCTGGACAAACCTTATTGTTGTTCCTGACTTTAGGGTTGAGTGTATTCGCCTTAAGTTTAGATGGGGTGAACGACCATTTATT
>NZ_JBJUDF010000326.1:0-41522 GCF_046067725.1 Planktothrix sp. | reverse complement strand
GGTGGCCCTGCTAAGTCCCAACTCGTCCATGAAGTCGATGCTTTGGGGGGGGAAATTGGCAAAATGGCCGACCGTACCTATTTGCAAAAACGGGTACTGAATATTTCTCGTGGCCCTGCGGTGTGGGCTTTACGGGCTCAAACGGATAAACGGGAATACGCCGCCGTGATGAAAAATATTATTGAAAATCAGGATAATTTGACTGTCCGAGAAGGGATGGTAACGGATTTAATTTTAGGTAAAAATGATGAAATTATTGGGGTACAAACTTATTTTGGAGTTGCCTTTAAATGCAAAGCGGTTATTTTAACAACGGGTACATTTTTAGGCGGAATAATTTGGGTTGGGAATAAATCGATGGCGGCGGGACGAGCGGGAGAATTTGCGGCTATTGGGTTAACAGAAACCCTCAACCGTTTAGGGTTTGAAACAGGACGATTAAAAACTGGAACTCCGGCGCGAGTCGATAAACGGTCTGTAGATTATTCAAAATTAGAACCGCAACCCGGAGATACAGAAGTGCGCTGGTTTAGTTTCGACCCAGAAGTACAAATTGAACGGGAACAAATGTGTTGTCATTTGACTCGAACGACGCCAGAAACTCACCGAATTATTCGAGAAAATTTGCATTTATCTCCCGTTTATGGCGGTTGGGTGGATGCGAAGGGCCCCCGTTATTGTCCGAGTATTGAAGATAAAATTGTGCGGTTTGCGGATAAGGAAAGTCATCAAATTTTTATTGAACCGGAAGGTCGAGATATTCCTGAGTTGTATATTCAAGGATTTTCGACGGGTTTACCAGAAACATTACAATTACAAATGTTACGAAGTCTTCCGGGGTTAGAACATTGTACGATGTTGCGTCCAGCCTATGCGGTGGAATACGATTATTTACCTGCAACTCAATGTTATCCTACGTTGATGACGAAGAAAATTGAGGGGCTATTTTGTGCCGGACAAATTAATGGCACAACGGGCTATGAAGAAGCGGCAGCGCAAGGTTTTATTGCGGGTATTAATGCGGTGAGATTGGTTAAACATCAAGAAATGATTGTATTTCCCCGTGAACAAAGTTATATCGGAACCTTAATTGATGATTTGTGTACCAAAGATTTACGAGAACCTTATCGAATGTTAACCAGTCGGTCGGAATATCGGTTATTATTACGGTCTGATAATGCCGATGAACGGTTAACGCCTTTGGGTCGAGAAATTGGGTTAATTGATGACCGTCGCTGGGAATTATTCCAACGGAAACAAGAAAATATTATTGCTGAAAAAGAACGGTTATATTCGACTCGAATTAAAGAAAATGATGAGGTAGGAATTTCGATTACGAATGATACCCAACAAAAAATTAAAGGGTCGATTACCTTAGCAGATTTGTTGCGTCGTCCAGGGTTTCATTACGTTGATTTAGAACGGTATAATTTAGGCAACTCTAACCTCAACCCAATCGAAAAAGAAGGTGCAGAAATTGAGATTAAATATTCAGGATATCTGCAACGCCAACAAAACCAAATTGACCAAATAAGTCGCCAATCCAATCGAGCGTTACCGGAAGATTTGGACTACATGAAAATTGAAACGTTGTCGATGGAAGCACGAGAAAAGTTAATGAAAGTTAAACCCTTAACACTAGGTCAAGCGTCGAGAATTGGTGGGGTTAATCCGGCTGATATTAATGCGTTGTTGATTTATTTAGAAGTCCGAAATCGTCAGCAACCTATGATAGTAGGGAACACTTCGACAGGCTCAGTGCTGCGCAGGGAATAGGGAGGAAAAAAGTTCTCTTTTAGCATCAATCTATGTTCTAACTGCTGGGCGTGGTTGCTATAATTCTTAGTGAAACTGAGGAATAAAAAAGAGATAAAAAAATGAACCCTGAAGGGTTCACTTGCCTTTAGGCGAGAAACCTGACGGGGTTCACAACGAAATTTTAACGGCGTCTTCTGCTTCCTGTTCCAAAGGAGGAACGACTGCGGGAACCTGTACCAAAACTGGGTTTGCGTTGTTGAGTTGAACCTTTATTGGGGTTGGAACGCAAATCCGTTGCTCCAAAGCCTGAACCCGTTGAGCGACTGGAATTCGGGGATGTACGGCGATTAACGGAGGAATTCGGGTTGGAGCGGATATTTCCGGTGGTGCGTAAGGTGGTGCGATTTTTTACCGCCGGAGGAGTGGTATTGTAACGGGTACGATATTGATTAACCGCTTGGTCATAACTGGAACCATAACCACCATAGCCGACTAACGCGCTTCCGGGTTGATACACCGGAGGCACATAATAACGGGGAGCAAATAAACTATTGGCAATGGCACTACCCGCAAAGGAAGCCGCAAAGGGTGTCCAGAAACTTGATTCTTGACGGACAACAATGGTTTGGGGTTGACCTGTGGCGGGGTCGGGTTGAGTTTCTGTTACATTATGAACGTATTCAATGCGGAAATCCGGCGTTAAATACAAAATAGGTTGACTATTACTAATATTTAACTGGCTTTTTTCTCCCGCTTTGATTTGCTCATCAGTTAACTGCGCCATCTGTAAATTTGTGGTTTGATAGGTGGAAGATTTACCCGCAGGAGTATTTAACAACATTAGGGTATATGACCCATCCACATCATTATATTGCGCTTGTTGAACGGGATATTGACCCTCTGTAACTTGATTTTTGGGTGCTGATACCACTGACGTTGATTGTTGTGACATGGAGGAAGTGGTGGAACTTCCACAAGCAACGGTTGTCCAACAAAAGGTGAAGGAAATCAACAGAATTAAAACTTTTTTCCACATAAATTGATTCGCTTTTGTCAACATGAATTTGCTCCAGTTTTTGTTAAACACCGTGTTGTCATGACTGCTATAATCGTTAGGAAAACCGATCTTATTGTTTACAGGGGAACCAATTCAGGAAAATTCTGTAACAATTGATCTCCGTTTAATTCATCCCCTAAACGAGCCGGGGAAAAATGAACTTGAATGCCTCTGAGTCTATGTTGATAGTGAAGATTAATGATCGCTTTTAACCCTTCCTTCATGGCTTCAACACTAGATAAATCTGTTTCTAAATCGGGAACTTCCCCTTCTGCTACTATTGTAATCATGACCACTAAATTTCGAGTCATGGGTAACGATAAAGGTTGATGCTCATCGACCGAGTGAGAGAAATCCGGTTGACTCAAATAGCGTTGGCCAGAGTCGGTGAACAGTTCGTTAAAATACTCCGCCGCTTCTCCCTCATTCCAAATCACATCTCCTTCATTGGAAGCGGACAGCCAGTAAATGTCATACTGAAGCAGACTTTGGCAAATATCCACTAAGGCTTCCCCAGTCACTTCCAAGTCTCCCTCTGCGTCAATGGCAGTCCTAGCGGCTTGGTTGAGTACCCCCAATAGAGGTGCGACCTCTGCACCGCCTAAATGCAGAAATACACGACAGACGACAAATCGGGTTTTTCCGATCATGCGATTAAAGCGATCGCCTAAAGCAGCCATAATTGGATCACTCCCAAATCATTCTTGCTATTAATTAGGATATCGTTTTAGGCTATCCTGTTGTCAGCCATCGGTTCTGGATTGAAAGATGGCAATCATCTTTGATATTAATTTTTATGCACTCAAGCCCTTCTTCAACGCTTCCCCCGCCTAAAAAACTGAATTTTTGGACAAAATTAGCCTTTGGTGCAGGAGATTTAGGCCCCGCAATTACGGCAAATATTTCTGTGTTTTTTGTTCTGGTTTTTCTGACGAATGTTGCGGGTTTACCTGCGGGATTAGCAGGAAGTGTATTAATGGTGGGGAAAATTTGGGATGCAATTAATGATCCAATTGTTGGGGTTTTAAGCGATCGCACGGTTCACCCTTGGGGACGTCGTTATCCTTGGATGGTTTTTGGGGCAATTCCCTTTGGAATTTTATTTTTTTTACAATGGATTGTTCCAGGTAATAACACCTCATTTCTATTTTGGTATTATGTGATCATTGCCATTCTTTTTAATACGGCTTACACCGTTGTTAATTTACCTTATACCGCTTTAACCCCTGAATTAACCACAGATTATAACGAACGAACCAGCCTCAATAGTTTTCGATTTGCTTTCTCCATCGGGGGGAGTATTTTTTCTTTAATATTAGCTCAAATTATTTTTAGTTTTTTTCCCAATAATCCCTATGAACGCTATGGAGTTTTAGGTGCTATTTGTGGGATTTTATCTGTTATTCCGCTTTTTTGGTGTTTTTTAGGAACTCGTCATCAAGTTTTATCTGGGCAGTCTGGAGAGGTTGATGAGGATGATTCCGTTAATTTACCCGTTGCTGAACAAATTAAAATCGCTTTTAGTAATCGACCGTTTCTATTAGTAATTGGAATTTATCTTTGTTCCTGGTTAGGCGTTCAATTAACCGCTTCTATTTTGCCGTATTTTGTGGTGAATTGGATGCAACTTCCTGAAGCGACTTTTCCCCAAGTGGCGATCGCGGTTCAAGGAACAGCGTTAGTGATGTTATTTGTCTGGAATTTAGTGAGTCAACGCTATGGAAAAAAAGTAGTTTATTTTATGGGAATGGGGTTATGGATTATTACCCAAGCCGGTTTATTTTTCCTACAACCCGGACAAATTAGTTTAATGTATATTCTAGCAATTTTAGCTGGATGTGGCGTAGCAACGGCTTACTTAGTGCCTTGGTCAATGATTCCTGATGTAATTGATTTAGATGAATTAAATACTGGACAACGACGAGAAGGTGTTTTTTATTCGTTTATGGTGTTATTACAAAAAATTGGATTAGCCATTGGTTTATTTCTTGTGGGACAAGCATTAGAAATGGCTGGGTTTATTTCCACTATTCCAGGTCAACCCGCACCCATACAACCCGACTCCGCTTTGTTCGCCATTCGGTTGGCGATTGGCCCTTTACCCACTCTTGTGCTGATGATTGGGATGGTTTTTGCCTATTTATATCCTATTACTCAAGAAGTTCATGCAGATATTTTGTTGAGACTCACGGAGCGAGAAAACAACGAGAACTTGGATGAGAATCCGTAATTAGTTATCAGTTATTAATCTGAATTTAAGAACTGATAAGTTTAGGATATAGATCTTGATCTAGTTATATTTTTTTATTAGATTCAAGACTTGCTCAGGGATCATTGTTTTAAATTTATTAAACAATATGGTAATATAGTAAAAAAGTTGTATCAACATCGCCATTGAGTTCCCACAATGACAAACACCACTTTAAAATCCGTGCAACCGACTTCAAACTGCGACTATTTACAGTTATCTCCAGCCGCCTTAGCGTTAATGGCAGATTTTTTTAAAGTGTTATCGGAAGTCAGCCGATTACAAATTGTTTGTTGTTTAAAATCTGGAGCTAAAAATGTCACCCAAATTATTGAAGCCACCGGGTTAGGACAGGCAAATGTGTCTAAACATTTAAAAGTATTAGCTCAAGCTGGAATTGTAACCCGGACTCAACAAGGGGTTAGCGTTTATTATGAAATTACAAATCCTTTTTTATTTGAAGTCTGTGATTTAGTCTGTGAATCTTTAGTGGCTCAAATGCAGCAACAAAATCAACAGTTAGAACAACTCCGAGCGTTAAAAACTGCTGTTTAGCGTTGGTTATTACCCCTTGTACTTAATATTATTATGAATGTCGATGAATTTCTCCGAAGATATGCAGCCGCCGAACGCAACTTTCCTGATATTGATTTATCGTCCGTTGATTTACAAGAAGCCAATTTAGTCAATTTGAATCTGAGCCGAGCTAATTTGAGTTATGCGGATTTACGAGAAGCTAGATTAGGGAAAGCCAAGCTAACTAAAGCGAATCTATTTCGAGCCAATTTAAGTGAAACCATTCTCTGGGGTGCCGATTTAAGCGAAGCGAATTTACATCAAGCTGAGTTACGAGAAGCGGATTTAACAGGTGCAAAACTGATTAAAGCGTCGTTAGAAGAAAGCCAATTAATGAAAGCTTGTTTATCAGGATGTAATTTAAAAAATGCCAATCTTTCCCAAGCTATTCTATTTGAGGCTAATTTGCGTCCGAATCATAATCAACAAACGGATTTAAGCTATGCAATTCTAACCCAAGCCGATTTAAGTTATGCTAATTTTAGCGGGGCGATTTTACATCAAGCCAATTTAGAAAAAGCAAAGCTCTGTCACGCCATTTTTGGAGTTTCAGGTTTAGGACTTTTAAGCTCTGAACAAAGCTATCATACGACCTTGATTGAAGCTAATTTAAAAGGGGCTGATTTGAGTTATGCGGATTTAAGTGGAGCTAATTTATGCAATGCTGATTTGCGTGGAGCCGATTTAACCCGCACGATTTTAACAGATGCCAATCTCAATGGAGCAATTATGCCCGATGGGACAATTCATGATTAATTGTTGTTGAGCCTATCTTAAAAATTTAAAGGTTTATTATTAGGCTTTATCCCGATTTTCAAGACTCAAGCTTAACCCTAAATCCTTTGAGAAAACCCAACTCAAGATCACAGGGTAAAACTTCTGATGTTGTTTTTTATCTCAGGAGTTATATAAAACCCCCAATTTTTGCTAGATATTCTTCGTGGAGGAACTTAGGGAAGAATATCTGTAGCATCGATAATTAGATTTCATATTAGAAATCAGGGGAGCCAAATCAAAGCCATCATTGATAACCTAATTTTGACTTCAATTGCTATCAATCAACATCAGAAGTTTTTCAGTTTGTTAAATGTCTCGGAAAGCCACATCAAGAGATTGATTCTCTCACCATCAAATTCAACCTAATTAGGGTTAAAACTTAACTTAATGCCAGTTTAGCCAAACGTTGATTTCGCTCTTTAAAAAGGTTGAAAGCCTGACGCGCAGAAGGGTTAAGTTGACGATTAACCATTTCCAAGGAAAAATTAGGCATTTCTTGATGGCAAGAAGGACAGTACCAATAGACTCGGTTATGTTCAATATGACGTAGCATTGAAGAAGAGCAGCAAGGGCAGTCATTCATGGATATCATTCTCCTTATGAAAAAATTAAACAAGATGAACTCAAGATTACAGAGCAGAGATATAAACAAAGTCTTTTAAACAGGTTTTTGGATTCAACAATTAAGTCCTTACCGAGAAATCTGGAACAGATTGCATTGATGTTGTGATCAAAATTTGTGATTTGCTTAGTTCAATTGGTTCATTCTCGATTTGAATCAAGAGCATTTTCAACATTTCAGAAACTTTGAGTTTAAATTTAAGGCGAAAGATCAAGACTGAAGAAATTCTGAAGCCAACCTTAACGTTTTAAATTGATCCGGTCTTCATCATCCAACTTCAGCATTAAGCTTGACCTCCCGTTTTAGCTTCCATGATAAATTTTCTTCACTTGAGAGGCAAATTACATCTTCCTTTTGGGAGGTATTCGTAAACTTAGATCAGTTTATGAGTTAATCAGTCTGAACTTAGCTGACTTTCTTAAGTATTGTAACAATTTAGAATTCTCAACAGTTGAGTTGTGCCTACCTGATTTAAAAGAGATTTGGCACTTTCAACCTGAACTGAGACAATGAAGAAATCCATTGAAGATTCAAATCCATGAGACCTAAAATTAAAGATCAAATGGCTTGGCAGCAAGCTGAACTACTGATGCAGCCTGCTTTTATTCGTCTTCTTGACAACATCCGTCAACAATTAGATGAATCGAGTTGGACAGGAACCTATGAAGAAATCCAAGATCCCTTCCCAGGATATCGACTCAACCTACAGCATAATGGTCAACAAGTGAGTCTGGATATTTGGGAATTGTGTTATCAAATTTGTTTTCAAAACTATCAACCGACTCATGGGTCTCAAGAAAGTTTTGAAGTTGAAATTGATACCCACTTAATTGTTCAAGAAACCGGGGATGTTCATTGGCAAAATCTCGAATCTAAAACTCGTCAAATTATTGAAAATTTATTTGCAAACTTGCCCGATGCAGCCACCCATTTTCCCGCTTAATTGACTATAATCATCAATGTTGAAACCCTTTTAATCATCAAATGCAAACCATGACTTCAGACTTACAAAATTTACAAGCCGAGATGGGTGCTATTTTGGAAACCTCCAGTCTAGGCTCAGTCATTCCGATGAGTTTTAAAAATGATCCTGAAGCCATTGAAGCCACTCAAAAAAGTGTTGCTATCTATGATCGATCTCATTGGGGACTGTTAAAAATTTCTGGGGAAGACCGACTGCGATTTTTACATAATCAAAGTACCAATTCTATTCAGATTCTCAAACCCGGACAAGGTTGCGATACAGTATTTGTAACTTCAACGGCGAGAACCCTCGACCTAGCAACAGTATTAATCACAGAAGATACTATTCTGGTGTTAATTTCACCCAACCGTCATCAGCAGTTAATCCAGTGGTTAGATCGTTATATTTTTCCGATGGATCAAATCCAATTGCAGGATATTAGCAGCGATTATGCTATTTTTAATATTTTAGGCCCCAATAGTTCCAACCTTCTGAATCAGTTGGGTGTACAAGACCTTCAACAACAACCCTACGGCTGTCATCAAATATTAGAAATAGCGGGTTCATCCCTCCTTGTGGCGGTAGGAAGTGGTTTATCAACTGAGGGTTATACCTTGATTATTCCTACTTCTATTGCTGCATCGGTCTGGAAAATTTTAACTGAGAAAGGTGCTGTACCCTTGGGTGAAATTGTTTGGCAACATTTACGCATTCGCCAAGGTCGTCCCGTACCTGATGCGGAATTAACAGAAGATTACAATCCTTTGGAAGCGGGTTTATGGCAAACCCTATCCTTTGATAAAGGGTGTTACATTGGTCAAGAAACCATTGCTCGTCTTAATACTTATAAAGGGGTAAAACAACTGCTTTGGGGGTTGCGTTTAAGTGGGTCAGTTTCACCCGAAACACCGATTTATATTGATGAGGCTAAAGCTGGAAAATTAACCAGTTATACGAACCTCGATGGAGAACATTTTGGCTTAGGTTATATTCGCAAAAAAGCGGGTGGATTAGGTTCAAAAGTTAAGGTGGGTGACATAGAGGCAGAAGTGGTTAATGTTCCTTTTTTAAATCATCCGCCTCTATAGGATTGTGTTAAAAGGAAACAGTCTGACGGGGTACTTTCCCCGTTGAAATTTTGATCAAATCAAGGCTATATTTTTGATTTTAGTAGAGTGATAAGATTTGTGATCAAGCTCTAAAAAATGTTAGAATAAAAACAAGCAAGTTCTATAATAAAAATAAGTAATTCTGCCATGAAAACGTTAGCAAAATGGTCTGTAGAGGATTATCACCAGATGATTGATGCTGGAATTTTGCGTGATCGAAACGTTGAACTATTAACAGGTGAGATTGTTGAAATGAGCCCTGAAACTCCCATTCATTATTATACTGCTGAGGAAGGTACAGAATACTTACAAACTTTGTTAGCAAATCAAGCTCATGTTCGGTTTAATGGCCCCATTACCCTTTCTGACTCGGAACCTGAACCGGATATTGCCATTGTCCGACTTCCGAAGTCTATGTATAAAGATCATCATCCCTATGCTGAGGATATTTTTTGGATCATAGAAGTCGCTAAAAGTAGTTTAAAAAAAGATTTAGAATTAAAATTATCAATTTACGCTCAAGCTCAAATTCAAGAATATTGGGTTTTAGATTTATCCCAAAAACAATTAATCATCTTTCGAGAACCTGAAAATAACAGTTATTTGACTCAACAGACCTTAAATCAAGGGAACGTCAACCCTCTGGCTTTTCCCAATATTGAGATATCTGTTGAACGATTACTCAATTAAAGATTATAATAAGCTCTGATACAAAATGATTGGCACTGTCATTCTGAATAAAGTGATAGCGGAATGAAGAATCTGGTCATTATCAGTCGGCAACTTATTTTTTTTTACTGCTTATTAATAGCGGTTTTCTTCTTTTTTTAAAGATAAATTTATAAAAATAAAAGAACCACAATTTAATGAATGTGGCTCTTTTATTTAGGTTATCTTTACTTTATTAATAGTTGATTAATATTAGCTGACTAGCTAACAACTTGTTGTGTGTTTCTTTGGCGATGTAAGGCATAAAGTTGGAAGAAGATAATCATCCCTAAAACAAAACAACCGACAACGGCAATGGTTGTGTTAACTGGTAAATTATTTTTGAAGACCGCCAGCAACACAATCATTAATAAAAGAACCGTTGGAACTTCATTTAATCCTCGGAATTGTTGACTGGTGAACATAATTTTATTGGTGGCTAATTGTCGCATAATCCAACCACAATAAAAATGATAAGCAACTAAAAGCGCAACTAATCCTAACTTCAGATGCAGCCAGATATCTTTTAATAGACTGGGTTCTGTAATTAAAAGTGCGATCGCCATTGTTACAGTTACCACCATTCCTGGGGTTGTAATAATCCCATAAAGGCGTTTTTCCATCAATTGATATTGTTCTTTTAAAATGCTGCGAGCGGGTTCAGGTTTATCTTCAGCTTCAGCATGATAGACAAATAATCGCACCAGATAAAATAAACCCGCAAACCAGACAACAATTCCGATCAAATGAAAGGATTTAAACCAAAAATAAGCCATAGATCCAATGACAACCTAAAAATAAAGGTGGGCATAACCCACCTTAGCGGATTCTGGACAATCTGGCAATTAAATCGCCCTGGATAATCGTTGTTGCTGTTGAGCAGCAGTATGGGTATCAAACAAAAAGGCAATATTTCTTACTAACAGTCTGCCTAAGTTTGTCACTACAATCGAATCATAATTGGATTGAACTAACCCATCTGCAATTAATGGACTCATCCGCATTAATTCTTCAGCAAAGTAGGTATCAAAATCGAGATGATATTTAGATTCAATTTGAGATTTGTCTAAGTAGAAATTAGACATAATTTGCATAATCACATCTCGTCTGAGAACATCATCTCGGCTTAATTTAAACCCTTTGCTAACAGGTAAAATCCCTTGATCAATTGCTTGATAATACTCTTTTAAGCGTTTATAGTTTTGAGCATAGGTATCTTCTAACATACTAATAGAAGTTAACCCAAATCCATACAGTTCAGCTTCGGGTTTGGTTGTATAGCCTTGAAAATTCCGTTTTAAGGCTGAATTTTGTTGAGCGATCGCTAATTCATCATTAGGTTTTGCAAAGTGATCCATGCCAATAAATACATAACCTTGTTCGGTTAATTCTTGAATAGACATTTGCCAAATTTCTAATTTTTCATGGGGTTTCGGTAAAGCAAATTCAGGAATATTTTTCTGGACAGGTTTCATCCAGGGAACATAAGCAAAATTAAAAATTGCAATCCGAGCTGGATCGAGTTTAATCGTTTTTTGAATCGTTTCTTTAAAACTATGCAGCGTTTGAAAAGGTAAACCATAAATTAAGTCCACATTCACACTTTCAAACCCCGCATCTTTAATCCATTCCATCACATTAAACAGTAAAGATTCCGGTTGCACCCGATTCACTGCTTCTTGAACTTGAGGATTAAAATCTTGAATGCCAAAACTAATCCGATTAAACCCAATCTCTTTCAAGAAAAAGATATAGTTTTTATCAACATATCGAGGATTAATCTCAATAGAAATTTCGGCTTTATCAGCAAACTTAAAATGCTGGTTAATGTTTTCCCATAAGGAATCTACCTGTTCTAAAGATAAGTAATTCGGTGTTCCTCCGCCCCAGTGCAGTTGCGTTACTGGGCGACGAGTATCAATAAATTGGGAGGTAAAATCAATTTCTTTTGACAAATAATC
Organism: Planktothrix sp.; assembly: GCF_046067725.1. NCBI lineage: Bacteria > Bacillati > Cyanobacteriota > Cyanophyceae > Oscillatoriales > Microcoleaceae > Planktothrix > Planktothrix sp. The sequence goes on along the minus strand of NZ_JBJUDF010000326.1, from coordinate 29,742 downwards.
AATATAGCTTTTTGCTGCATTTTTACTATTAGTAACAATCACATTACAGCCACAGAAATAACAAGCACTTTGACAAAAGGGGATATGGAAATAAAGCGATAAGGGCGATTGACGTTGATTGGATTCAGTGATAGCAAATTCCCAATCTAAGGAACTAAAGTCATCTTTTAATTCCGTTGCTGGGGGATAGCTTGTATAACGAGGAACTGCATTATCATATTTCTGAATTAAATCAAAATCAAACGCCACATTCGCTACCGAAAAAACCATTGATAGAGTCTCCTAAATCAGTTGTAATTGCAGATTATAAAAAAATGAATTAAACGGTTACTGGACTTTGGGTTTGTCCTAAATCTCTCAACATAGCAATATTGAGGGTAAAAGCGTTATTGGCTTCTACTACAATTTGATCTTGTAGTTCTTCATTCAAGATTAATTCATTTAATTTTTGACGATATTGGGTTTTAAATTCATTCACATCAGGAATTTGATCAAATTCATAGAAACAAATGCCTTGATGTTCTTCTAAATGAAAAATAGATTGGGCAATTTTCTTTAAGCTTTGACCCCCAGATAAATCACCCATGTAGCGAGTATAAGCATGAGCAATTAATAAAACGGGTTCGGTGGCAGACAGTTCACGCAGTCGGGAAACATAAGCTTGTGCGGCTGGAGACGGAGCAATATTATTTTGCCAATGATCTCCATAATAAAAGGTTAAGTCTTTTTCTAAATTGGCTTTGCGATTTAGTTCTGGACAATAAATTTTGCTAATAATGGGATGGGTTTGATGGCATTGCAATTCGGATTCTAATTGACGATAAACAAAGTATAAATTACTTAACAGTTGACAAAAAGAATCTCGACTCACACCCCCTGATAAAAAGTTTTTCATAAATCCGGTATGTTCCGCATTACTATGGGATTGTTGGGTTCCGAGTTTGAGTTTTTCAGCTAAGTTTGTCATGGTTTTATCAAGGGATTTAAGATGAAACTTCTCTGAAGACTTAACCCATTCCCAACAGAGGAAAACAAGGTTTTGTCTTCACTACTCGAATGAGTATATCACTATATCGCTGATTGGTTATATATTCTTTACAATTCTTTACAGGCAAAAAAAATAACCCAGGGTACTAGACAAAACCGGAGTCATATAGTTTAATAACTAATCAGTAATATTTAAGGACTCGCAGCGATGGTGAATACTGTCCAAAACCCCGGAACTCAAGAACTGCGCCCCGGTATTAAAAATCCTGTTAAAGAAACATTGCTAACTCCCCGCTTCTACACCACAGATTTTGAAGCGATGGCGAACCTAGACTTATCCGCCTATGAGGAAGAATTTTCAGCCGTTTTACAGGAATTACGGTCAGACTATAACCGTCATCATTTTGTTCGGGATGAAGAATTTGAACAAAGTTGGGAACAAATTGATGAGAGAACAAGGCTGGCATTTGTTGACTTTTTAGAACGGTCTTGTACGTCTGAATTTTCTGGATTTTTATTATTTAAAGAGTTATCCCGTCAACTTAAAGATCGCAATCCTGTGTTAGCAGAAGCCTTTCATTTATTAGCCAGAGATGAAGCGCGTCATGCTGGATTTATTAATAAAGCCATGTCGGATTTTAACTTATCCTTAGATTTAGGATATTTAACCAAAAACCGGACGTATACTTTCTTTAAACCGGAGTGGATTATTTATGCAGTTTATTTGTCCGAAAAAATTGGCTATTGGCGTTATATTACGGTTTTTCGCCATTTAGAAACTCATCCCGAACATCAATATTATCCCCTATTTCGTTATTTTGAAAGTTGGTGTCAAGATGAGAACCGACATGGAGATTTCTTTAAGGTTTTATTACGTTCTCAACCTCAAATGTGGCAAGGTTGGCAAGGCAGATTATGGGCTCGATTTTTCCTGTTAACCGTGTTTGCAACCCATACCTTAACCGTTGATGAACGGGCGGATTTCTATGAAACTTTAGGGTTAGATGCAAAAGAATATAATCGTCATGTTGTTCGCAAAACGAATGAAACCTCGTTAAGAGCATTTCCAGAAGTATTAGATACAGAACATCCCGAATTTTTCCGTAGACTAGAAAAATGTTCTGAGAATAATATGAAAAACCAAAAAATTGATGCCAGAAACCAACCGAAATGGGTTAAATTCTTATTGAAATTACCCTCTAACTGTTCAACGTTATGGAATTTATTTAGAATTTATATCACCAAACCCATTGATGCAGAAGCATTACGGGGAGAAGTCCATTAAGTTAAGCTTCTCAAGCGTTGTTCTTGGGTGAATCTAATATGAAATCCTGAAAAGAATGCTACAAAAGGCAATGGGGAATTACAAATTACGAATTACGAATTACGAATAGGGAAGCGGCACTTTTGCAATGGGCAATTTTTCTGCTTCACGCGCTCTCTAATTATCTGTAGCAAAGATTTAAGGATTTCATATAACCAATTATTCTTCCACGTCGTGATTAAACAGGTGATGTTCCTTGCTCTCTCTTGATTTCAAAAGGTGATCATCTGCTTTCGCTTCATCGTGGCGATAGATAAAGGGGATGGTGAGTTCCATACCCTAAAATAACCTTCTATGACCCTACTCGGTAAAATATTCCTAGTAGGGTTTTATAGTAGGAAGCAGAAGCCAGAACTCAGGAGATAGAAACACCCTGCTTGAAAATTGAGGCTTAAAGCGATGATTAATATCCTAACGTTCTGGGTAACTGCCGTAAAATGAACTGAATCAACTATCAATTTGATATAATGTTAGAACTATCCGCCTTGGGGCTATTACAGCGAGAACCTTTACATGGTTATCGACTGAAACAGCGACTGGAGTTGTTTCTCAGTAGTTCTATGAGTGTCAACTATGGAGCGATTTATCCTTTACTCAAACGTTTAGAAGATCGGGGTCACATCCAGGTCTTGCTAGAAGAGTCTGGGGATGCGGGAGTGAGTCGCAGAATTTATGCCATTACTCCGAGTGGCTGCATTCGTTGGCGGGAGAAAATGTTAGAACATCCTCAAGAAAGTTGGGTGAAAAGTCGCTCTCGATTTTTAGTCAAATATTTCTTTTTTGGGGATTTAGAGTCTTCAGAACGAATACAACTCATTGAAAATCGCTTAAGAGTTTGTCATCAACGACAAGCTTATTTAGAGAGTCAAGAAATGGGTAATTTGGTGACAGACTCTTTTCAAGCTGCTAGTTGGGAACGTGCAAAATCGATGCTTCAATCTGAAATGGAGTGGTTGTATCAATGTTTGGAAAAAGAAACGTTTTCTCATTGTACCTCTACCTCTGGAAAGATGTTGGGTGAATTTAACAAATTGTAACGTTTAGTTAAATTCTGAATTTATCTTCATTTTCTCATGATTCTGCTCCGTAAAAAAGACCTCAATTTTGGTTGAACCATGTCTTATTCGCAATTCCCTAAATCTACCACAAAAGAGCAGGATAAAGAGTGGACTGGGCAGGAAAATCCTGCCATCAAAACCGATCTCCATCCTCAAGCTTTACCTTTAAAAACGGCTACAGAACCTGCCAGTTCTAAACAAAGTGGATTACAAATACTCCTAGTTACCTTAATAGCATTAGGTCTAGGTTTTGTCGGAGGACAATGGTGGCAAGCAACCCCAAAAAATGAGCAAAATCCAATGGCAGACACATCCAAGACTCGCCGAGGAAATGCTGTTAGAATTGCTGCGGTAGAAACGGAAAATTTGTCAGAAACCTCAGAATTTGTCGGAACATTAGAGGCAAAACGGGCAGTCGATATTAAACCCGAAATTGAAGGGCGAATTACTCAAATCTTAGTTGAATCTGGGCAGATGATTCAACAGGGAGATGCGATCGCTCGCTTAAAAAGTGATAATGTTGAAGCCAGTTTAACGCAAACCAAAGCAAATTTAGTTCGCGCTCAAGCTCGTTTAGCAGAATTACAAGCTGGAAGTCGCCCAGAAGAAATTGCTCAGGGACGGGCAAAATTAGCCGAAGCAAAAGCGAGATTAGCAGATGCAGAATCGGGGAGTTTATTAGCAGAAATTAATCAAGCTAAATCTCAAATAGATTCCATTCAAGCTGAAGCAGAATTAGCTCAAAACCGAGTGAATCGATTTGAAGAATTAAGCCGTTCTGGGGCAATTTCTCAAGATGAATTTGATGCTTTAATCTCTCAAAAAAATAGTTCTGATGCCAATTTACAAGCGGCTCAACGTCGTTTAGAACAATTACAAAAAAACCGAAAATCAGAAATTAATTTACGTCGGGCGGTTGTAGAACAGGAAGAACAAGCATTAAGACAATTAGAAAACGGAACTCGGATTCAAGAAATTCAACAAGCGGAAGCTCAAGTCGCAGAAGCCGCCGCACAAGTTCGCAGTATTGAAGTTCAATTGCAAGAAACCGCCATTTTAGCCCCCTTTACTGGCATTGTTGGAGATGTGGATATTAAAGTCGGAGATTATGTCGGTAAAGGGGATATTCTCACCCGTTTAACCACCAATGATCAATTAGAATTACGTTTACCGATTTCCTTAGAACACAAAGCCGATTTAAAAATAGGATTACCCGTGCAAATGGTTGATGCTCAGGGAAAAGTTTTAGCAACCGGACGAATGAGTTTTATTTCGCCGTCAGTTAATCAAGACTCTCAAACGATTTTAGCTAAAGCAACCTTTGATAATCGCCAAGGATTATTTAAAGATGGTCAATTTGTTACGGCTCAAGTAGTTTGGAATCAGAAACAAAATGCCGTTGTCATTCCGATGACCGCCGTTAGATTTCAAGGCGATCAACGCTTTGTCTTTCTTGCAGAAGGACAAGACAAATTAACCGCTAAAAGACAACCGGTTAAATTAGGTTTAATTCAAGGCGATCGCGCTGAAATTTTAGAAGGACTTCAACCCGGACAACAACTCATTATTTCCGGTACACAAAAATTATCCGATGGTGTAGCCATTAATATTTTATCTCCTAATTCTGCACCCAATTCCACAGGTCAACGTTAGAAAGTAGTGATCACTGATAACTCATAACTGATATTATGTTTACAAACTTTTTCATCAAAAGACCTGTTTTTGCGTCCGTTTGTTCCTTGCTAATTATTATTTTAGGAGTGGTGGGTTATACTCGCCTTCCGGTGCAGGAATATCCTAAAATTGATCCCCCTATTGTAACCGTCAGTACCAGTTATCCAGGGGCTAGTCCCCTGGTAGTAGAAACGGAAGTTACAGAAATTTTAGAAGCTCAAATTAATGGAATTGCTGGCATCAAAACCTTAACCTCAAATAGTCGAGAAGGAAGCAGTTCTATTTCTGTACAATTTGAATTAAATCGAGATTTAGAAGTCGCCGCCCAAGAAGTGAGAAGTCGGGTAGCCAGAGGGGCGAGAAGCTTACCCAATGAAGTCGATGAACCCATTGTAGAAAAACGTTCTGGAGATGATGAAAGAATTTTATGGGTTGCCTTATTTTCTGACAATTTATCTCCGTTAGAATTAAGCAATTATGCCGATATTTATATTAAAAATGCTTTAGAAACTGTTGATGGTGTGAATAGTATTTTTATTGCGGGAGAACGCCGTTATGCCATGCGATTATGGTTAGATCCGGTGAAAATGGCAGCCCGTCAAATTACCGCCTTAGATGTTGAACAAGCCTTAAGAAGACAAAACGTTGAAATTCCTAGTGGTCGCATTGAAGGAAAAGAAACAGAATATCCCGTCCGCACCTTGGGAAGATTACAAACCCCCCAAGATTATGAAGACTTAATCATTAAACGCAATGACAATGGAGCGCAAGTTAAAATTAGAGATATTGGACGGGCAGAAATTGGGGCAGAAAATGATCGAGTCATTGCCCGTTTTAAAGGAACTCCTGCGGTTTCATTAGGAATTAGTAAACTTGCAGATGCTAATTTAATTGAAGTTGCGAATGGAATTAAATCTAAATTAGCAGAACTTAAAAAAAGTTTTCCTGAAGGAGTTAGCTATCAAATCGCCGTTGATTATTCCGAGTTTGTCAAACTGGCGATTGAAGAAGTCTGGATCAGCTTGTTAATTTCGATTGGGTTGGTCGTCTTAATTATCTTTTTATTCCTAAGAAATTGGAGAGCCACTTTAATTCCAGCCATTACCATTCCCATTTCTTTAATTGGGGCATTTAGTGTCATGTTTTTTATGGGATTTTCCATTAATACCTTAACCCTATTTGCCTTAACCTTAGCAACTGGTTTAGTCGTGGATGATACGATTGTGGTCTTAGAAAATATCATCCGTTATATGGAAGAAAAACGCCTAGATGCGTTTCCAGCGACGTTTGCCGCCGTGGGAGAAGTTGTTTTTGCCGTGATTGCAACCACAGTGGTTTTAGTTGCGGTATTTGTTCCCGTTGCCTTTGCTGGAGGAGCAACCGGACGATTATTTAATGAATTTTCCTTAACCTTAGCGGGTTCAGTCGTATTTTCCACGATTGTTGCTTTAACTTTAGCTCCGCCTCTTTCTGCTCGTTTATTGCGTCATGAAACCCAGCCCAAGGGATTGATGAAACTGTTATCTTTTCCTTTGGATGTATTTGAATGGGTTTTAAATAAAATTACTAGCATTTATGCTTGGACGCTCCAGATCTTAATGGAAATTAAGCCGGTATTAATCTTAGGATTTATTGCGGCTTTAGGCTTAACATTTTGGTTATTCTTACAATTACCCCAAGGATTTTTACCAACGGAAGATCGAGGACGAATTTTTACTCCGATTTCCGCTCCTGAAGGAGTGAGTTTAAACTATACAAATCGGGTGGTGGAGCAGGTTGAGAAAATTTTCAGTCAAGTTCCAGAAATTGAAAGTTATTTTGCTATTGCAGGTTCTAGTCGGGGAGTATCTCAAGCCAATTCAGGGTTTTCTTTTGCCCGTTTAATTCCCTGGTCTGAACGAACCCAACCCGAACAATCTCAACAATCGATTGTCAAAAAATTATTAGGGAAATTTTCAAGCATTACTGATGCTTTAGTTTTCCCAACCAATCCAGGGGGATTACCTGGCGGCGGTCAAGGTCAACCCATACAATTTGTTTTACAAGGGAATGATTTAGAACAATTGGCCCAAGTTTCTCAAGATTTTGTGATTCGGGCTAGAGATTTACCCGAATTAGTGAATATTGATACTAATTTAAAATTGAATAAACCGGAATTAACCCTTAGCGTTGATCGTTCTCAAGCTGGTAATTTAGGGGTTTCAGTCCAAGATATTGCCCGAACTTTACAAATTTTAGTCGGAGGGCAAGAAATTACTAACTTTAATCAAGGAAATCAACGTTATGAAGTCATCGTTCGGGCTGATGAAAAATATCGAGCCAATCCTGAAGATTTAAAAGAATTATATGTGCGTTCTCAACAGGGAGAAATGATTCCATTGAGTAATTTAGTCACCATTTCCACATCAACAACCCCGCCCCAAATTAATCATTTTAATCGCTTTCGGTCTGCAACGTTAGAAGGAAGTCCAGCACCCGGTGTCAGTTTAGGACAAGCGTTAAAAGCATTAGAAAATCTAGCTCAAGAAATTTTACCGCCTGAAATGCGAACGTCTTACTCTGGAGAATCTTTAGAATTTCGAGAAGCCGGTCAAGCGACTAACTTTATTTTTGCTCTCGCTCTCATCTTTATTTTCCTCACCTTAGCTGCCCAATTTGAAAGTTATATTGACCCGATTATTATTTTATTAGCAGTTCCTCTGTCTTTATTAGGAGCCTTCGGTGCTTTGTGGTTAGCACAACTTGACTTAAATGCTTATAGTCGGATTGGGTTAATTATGTTAATCGGGTTAGCCACGAAAAACTCAATTTTAATTGTAGAGTTTGCCAACCAATTACGAGAACAAGGATTATCGATTCAACAGGCAGCCTTAGAAGCCTGTCGATTAAGATTTCGACCGATTATGATGACCGCATTATCAACGATTTTAGGGGTTTTACCCTTGGCTGTTGCTACAGGTGCAGGGGCTGCGAGTCGGGTCGCCATTGGGATGGCGGTCATGGGGGGAATGTTTGTTTCCACGTTCTTGAGTCTCTATATTATTCCGGTTTTTTATGTAATTGCCACCCGTCTTCAATCCGGTTTGATGAGACATGATTCTCAACCGAAAGATTTAGAAAATGTTGCGCTGTATACAGACAACCACTTTTATTCTCAGGGGAATGGAAAGAGTAATGGTAAGGTTAAGGTTCAGGAGACTCTATCCTATGGAGATTCGTCTACAAAGCCTACACACAGTGCTGATAAAAGCAAAAGTTTATAAAGGAATCTTGTTGACGATTCTGACAACTTTTCCGTTGTTGCAACTCAATTAATAAGTGTATAATTTAGTTAACATAACTTAATTCATAAATGGTTAAGTTATGATGATTCTATAACATCATCAGATTAACAATTCTAATCAGGGTTGCACCGAATCATCGGGAGGAGTCTATCTCATGTCAGTCAAAATAAATACCATTTTCGATTTTTAATCGATGTCTGGGATCTGTCTCCTTGACCTGCATCTTAGCTAAATCGTTAATCTTTTTCACAACTGTCCTTTAAAACTTCACTTTAATAAACCATCATGCAAACCGTCAATTTACCTGTAGAGTCAACTAAGACTGAAATTTTATGCAGTTATAAGAATCCCACCAAACAGGTGCAAGTTCTTCGGATGGAAAGTACCGTTCGCGGATATTTTGAACGGGTTGTTTTTCCAGGAGAATATTGTTTATTTGTTGGAGAGTCTAATGCCGATTTAGAGGTTTATTCCAGTGGAGATCCTACCCGCATTGAGTTAGAAAAAATTCCTTGTGATACGTTGAAAGTTGAAGAAACTGAATAATTTTCTAACTTTGTTGTTAGGAGTTGACACCTTAATTCCCTAATTTCATCATTAGACTCAATCCGGTTCTTCGAGTTTCGTCGCTGAAATTCTTAATCAAAGAACCGGATTTAAAATATTTTCAGATTTTCCCCCATGCTAATATGAAATCTTTGAAATGTTTGCTAAGCATCCGTTCCTTGTAGAGACGTTGCATGCAACGTCTCTACAGGAGGTTTAGGGTTATTAATCTGTAGCATCGATTTCAGGATTTCATATAATCCCTCTTTTATAACTACAGGAAGAGTAAAAGAGGAAATCATACCCTCGCATAGCCAGAGTACCAATAACCGATTATCCTATAGCTATTGCCTATTGCCTATTGCCTAATGTTAAGAAAATTGTAGATAGAGTTGATCAATGTTCGCTGTGAGTATATACTGATTAGCGTCAAAAGTTTAGATAAATTTGGCAATGTACACCATCATATAGAGATTTCAAACTTAATCATAAAGAAATCTCTCTGATGCGTTGTATTAAAAGCTTTTAGAGATTTATCTATAACTAGGGAGTAGACCTGATTACCGCAAGTTGGAGGTTTTAAGGGATTCAGTATAGCGACTCCAAACGCACCAACACGATTAAAACAGTGTTGACTCAAGTTACACTTGAAAACTCTGAGTAGGGGTGGGTCAAAAACTATCCCTCTATAGTGCAACAATTAGCTTTCATAAACTTGAAAAAAGCTTTTGATACAGGCATGAATCCTCATCCAAAAGCTCATTCCGTGACACCGAAATGACCGATACAGCACCGCTTCCACAAACAGAAAATGATATCTAAAGATCGTGCTGATGTGGTTTTATCATGCTGACAATCAAGTCTTTAATTCATTACTAAGGGTCATCACATTTCTCCCTGGTTTTTTCTCTATGAGCTCATGACTGATAATGCACCTAAGTTGAGGATTTTATGCAATGAGTCTGAGAGGCTTAATATTCAATAAAAACCAACTAAAATTCTTAGTCATTCTATGGGTGACGCTTTTGAGCGTTCACAGTGTAGTATGGGCTGATGAAGCAGTACCCAAACTAGAGGGTTATGGAGCAGATTTAAGTCAAACCTCTGTCTCTGGTCTGTCCTCTGGTGGCTTCATGACGGCTCAATTCCATGTTGCTTATTCAGATCGACTGGTTGGAGCAGGTATAATCGCAGGTGGGCCGTTTTATTGTGTCGGTTCCTACGAGACAAATCCAAGTAAATTTTTGCAACAGGCTACCGCAACTTGTAATACTCCTGCAACGGCTTTTGTGGCGCCAGACGGTAAAGGATTATTTAAAAAAGCCTCTCAGTTTGCAGCAGACAAGAAAATTGCTGATCTCAACAACTTAAAAGATGATCGAGTCTACATCTTTACGGGTTCAAAGGATCAAGTGGTTAAAACCGAAGTTGTTGACCAAGTTGCAAAATTTTATCAAGCTGCGGGATTAAAACCCGAACAAATCAAATATGATCGTGATTCGGTTAATGCTGGTCATGCGATTATTGTTCAACAGGGATCAGTGGGTTGTTCAGATACGAACACACCCTATATTAATGACTGCGATTTCATGCAATCTCAGCGAGTTTTGGAACAGATTTATGGAAAATTAAATCCACCGGCTGATCAACCAACGGGTAAGATTATTAAGTTTGATCAGAGCGAGTTTATTCAGGCTAAAAATACAAGTATGAGTAAGGAAGCTTATGCTTATGTGCCAAAAGTCTGTGAAACAGAAAGCTGCAAAGTTCATGTTGCGATTCATGGCTGTGAACAAGGAGCTAAACTAATTGGTAACAATTACTATAGCCTTACGGGTTATAATGAAATAGCCGACACAAATAACATGATCGTTCTATATCCACAGGTTGAGCCTTCAAATGCAACTCCCTATAATCCTAAAGGATGTTGGGATTTTTGGGGATATTCTAGTGCAGATCCGGCTAATCCTGTTTTCTATACCAGAGAATCTCCTCAGATGAAAGCGATTATTGGAATGATCGATCGCCTCGGTGAATCCCGTTCTAAATAACTCAAAAATTTCCTGTGAGATTATTTGTCAGTTGCTAGTTATCAGTTTTTAATTCCAACTCAATGAGGAAAAATTATGGCTACGCAAAATCCTTTCATTCAACAATGGATAGAATTTAACAAGTTAGCAATAGATTCTTTTAAGCAGGTTGCTAACGCCAATGTAGAAGGGACGAATCAAGCCTTAACCAGTGTGATCGATCCCAGTGGAGCCGCCGAACTGACCCAGAGTTATATCACACTGTTTAAAGATCTAGGACAGGTTTACACCGATAGTATTAATAATATCTTCAGAACTCAGGTGGAAGTTATGAATTTACAAACTACATCTGAAGCTTATCAGAATTTCTGGGATATTTATTTGTCTTCGATGAAAGATCTAGGAGAAAAACAAGTAGAATTGATGCAGTTGTACATCAATGCGACCAGTAGTTACTTGAATCAAGTCAATAATGCTAAAAAAGTAGAGGATCTCGGTGCTGTACAAACCAGTGTCTTAACAGAATTTCAAGACAACGCGAAGAAAAATATGGAAGCAACCCTCGGTGTTTTGAATGCTTTGAATCAAGGAATAGAAGTTTGGACAACAAAAAGCCTCAATGCTATGGTAGAGGGTAATAATTAATTCAGTTCCTCGATTTCCATCTAGGGGCGAGGTTCCCTCGCCCTTACGATAATTTGGGAATCAAAACAGTTGTACAATTGATTGAGACTGACTATATAAGGTTTTGTAACCATTAACTCTTTTCTAGGGTTAATATTTTCTGACAATATTGATAGGTAGAATAAGCTAAAGTTACCACTCCGGTGAGAATTGCAGATTCATCAATTTCAAATTTTGGATGATGTAAAGGATAATTTTGTTTGTTTTTGTGTCCCACACCTAAACGAAACATCATTCCGGGTGCATAATCTAAATAAACAGAAAAATCTTCTGCTCCTAAAGACGGTTCAGGTAAATTCACAATTGCTTCAGCACCAAAAGCTTCTCGCACTGTTTCTTCTACAATTTGAGTTAATATGGGATCATTTTGCACTGAAGGCACACCCCGACGATAATTTAACTCATAATTTGCCCCATACATTTGACAGACATTAGCCACAATTTGTTCAATCCAATTAGGTAAAGCTTCGTAGGTTTCAGGATGAAGCGATCGCACCGTTCCTAATAATTTAACTTGATCGGCAATAATATTAGGAGCCCGTCCCCCCATAATTTGACCAATGGATAAAACCACAGGTCTTAACGGATTTTGAGTCCGACTAATCGCCTGTTGTAACATGGTAATTACCTGCGCTGCGATCCAAATAGCATCCTTAGCTTCATGGGGTCGTGCTCCATGACCCGACTCCCCAATAATGGTTAATTCCAAATCATCCGCCGCCGCCGTTAACGCTCCCTGTCGCACGCCCACACACCCGGCTGGAATACTGGGGAATACATGAACCCCCAAAATCGCCGCCACATCCTCCATGACGTTATCATGTACCATCCAGGTCGCCCCTTTAGCAATTTCCTCCGCAGGTTGGAATAAAAACCTCACTTTTCCAGTAAAATCCTGATCTAACTGAGATAGCACCATCGCTGTTCCGAGTCCCAAGGTGGTGTGCAGGTCATGTCCACAGGCGTGCATGACTCCCATCTGTCGAGAAGCATACTCTAACCCGGTTAATTCGGTCATGGGTAAAGCGTCCATATCGGTACGAATAGCAAACCAACGGGACGCCGTAGTCTTTCCCTTGAGTTCTCCGATAACTCCCGTTTTTCCCACCCCTTCTTGAACTTTAATTCCACAGGAAGACAAAACCCCAGCGACATAAGCAGAGGTTTGATATTCTTGACCACTGAGTTCTGGATGAGCATGAATGTGGCGACGAATTTCAATTAACCGAGGTGCTAAAGCAGTCGCAATCTCTTTAATTTTTTCCAGGATAGATGGGGAAGTCTGGGTCATAGGATGCAATGAAATTACCAAATATTTAATTAAAGTCAATTCTTTATTATAGGGTAATTTTCTAATCTCAGGGCATGGTATTTCCATACCCTGACATTGCATTTCTATCCCTGAAGCTCCCTAAGAATTAGCTAAAATTAACCCTTGACGAGGAGGCAAATACACCTCTAATTCTGTTCGATCTTCTTCTTGTTTCCAACTGAATTTACCTTCGCCATAAATCAACCGATTCGGACAGGTTTTCAACTGGGTCACTTTAAAATTAATATGGGCTGGTTCCGTTCCCGAATTGACAAAAATGATCAATTCTTCGTTTTCTAAACATCGAGCAAATCCATAAACAATGCCCTTCGCATATAAGATTTTGTAGGAACCGATGCGTAAAGCTGCATAATGATGACGAATAGCAATCAGTTTTTTATGATAGTCTAAAACATCTTGATGCCAAGACTCTTTCATCGGGAAAGCACGACGACAATCTGGATCAAGCTGTCCTTCTAACCCGACTTCATCTCCATAATAAATACTGGGGGCACCTGGAAACGTAAATAATAATAAGGTCGCTAATTGAACCGTAGCTTTATCGCCACCAGCAATACTAATTAATCGGGCGGTATCATGACTGTCGAGTAAATTCAATTGGGTTAGTTGAATTTCCCAAGGATATAACTCTAATAAGGCTTGAATTTTTTCTCCATATTCTTTAGCGAATAAAGGCGGATAAGGAAAATAAGAAGGGCTTTCGACTAATTCCATTTTAACACGATCGCCTGCGGTAAACGCAATAGTTGGGCCAGCAAATAAATAATTCATTACCCCATCAAATTGAGTTCCATCTAACCATTCTCTGGAATCCCCCCACACTTCTCCCACAATATAAGCTTCTGGATTAATAGCTTTAACTCGCTCTCGAAATTCCTTCCAAAACCCCGGAGTTTTCACTTCAAATGGCACATCTAAACGCCAACCATCAATGCCAAAATCAACCCAATATTCGGCAATTTCCATGATATATTCCCTAACTTCAGGATGATCATGATTAAATTGAGGTAACGCTCGAATTCCAGCCCAACCCACATAATTTGCTGGTTTACTCCCATCATAAGCTGATAACGGCCAGCCTTCAATTTTAAACCAATCTAACCAAGGAGAATGGGGGCCATTTTCTAAAATATCATGAAACTGAAAAAAGCCCCGACTAGCATGATTAAATACCCCATCCAACACAACTTTAATATTGCGTTGATGAGCCGCTTTTAGCATTTCTTCAAACGCCGGATTTCCGCCTAATATGGGGTCAATCTGATAATAATCATGGGTATGGTAACGATGATTAGAAGCCGATTGAAAAATGGGGGTAAAATAAATCGCATTAATCCCTAAATCTTGTAAATAATCTAATTGTTCAATTACGCCCCATAAATTACCTTCTTTATATCCTTGTAAACTCGGTGGTAAATCCCATTGTTCCCAGCGATCAGAACTTAACAATTTTTTGCGCGGAATGGCAGCTTGAGCAAAGCGATCGGGAAAAATTTGATAAAATACCGCGTGTTTGACCCAATCAGGCGTTTGTACAATCATAGAATCCTTATCACTCATCCAAAATACAGTAAAAGCCTCTATCCTATTTAACCTCTGACTTTAGATCTAAATTTTGGCAGCAATTCTAAAGTTAAGCAAAATTTCACAAAATTACTTCATTTAACTTAACGAAACTGAGCCGGGACATTTGTAAGTTTAGCTCTAGTTATTGTTACTTAAAAAGATCAAGCCCTCATCAAATATTGAATTTTCCTTAAGGCATCCTAAATTTCTCACTTATCCATGATAGGTTAAAAACCAATCATTGGATTTGCACCCAGAGGGATGAATGACTTAAATAGTAAATTACCATCCATTGTGTATGCGGAAGTGTCCGTCCATTCCCAAGGCGGGGTTTCCCTATTCCAATCCTCAGAACAAATTACCCATGAGAATATTAGTCAATTTTATTCTCATCCTCAACAGGTTAATTTAGCGATTCAGCGTCTACAAGCAGAAGGATTTGAAGTTTTAGAAACCGGACGAGTTACTCTCAGTATTGCAGGTTCTATTGACCTGTATGAGCGGGTTTTTAAAACAAAAATTGTTGCTAAAGACCAAACCGTTATCAAAGGAGGAGGATTAGAAAGTATCGGTACATTTTTCGATACTCCCGATACTGGTATGCTCGGTTTTGTTGATCCGTCTTCTAGTCCTTTATCCGATTTAATTGAAGGAATTGCCTTAAATGAACCTGTTTATTATACCGATGTCGGTTTACCTTCAGAATCTCCTCCAAGTCCGTCCTATTGGCATTTAATCCCCCAAGATATTGCCCATAAACTCAATGCAGTAACGGCTCATCAACAAGGAATTAAAGGTCAAGGCATTAACGTTGTCATGGTCGATTCTGGATGGTATCGTCATCCTTTTTTTGCCCGGAATGGATATCAAGGTAAAGTTATTTTAGGGGCCGGATGTATTAATCCCGAAGTTGATGAAAATGGACATGGAACTGGAGAATCTGCTAATCTATTTTCTGTGGCTCCTGAAATCAATTTTACGATGATCAAATGGAACTTCAAAAATTCCATTGCTGCCTTTAAAAAAGCGGTTGCTTTGCGTCCTGATGTTATTTCTTGTAGTTGGGGAAGTAGCAAACAATATGCGCCTTTATCCGCCTATGATATTGCCTTAACTGCTAATATTGCCGATGCAGTTTATCAGGGAATTATTGTTGTTTTTTCCGCCGGAAATGGACATTGGGGATTTCCCTCTCAACACCCAGATGTCATTGCGGCTGGAGGCGTTTATATCAATTCCGAGGGCAAATTAGAAGCGAGTAATTATGCCAGTGGTTTTAGCAGTAACATCTATTCGGGGCGAACTGTTCCTGATATTTGTGGGTTAGTGGGAAAGAAACCCAGGGCGGCTTATATTGTCTTACCTGTTCCCCCAGGAAGCACGTTAGATGCAGCTTTTGGTATACCCGGCATTCAACATCCTGACGCGGATGAAACGTCTTCAGAAGATGGTTGGGCAGCTTTTAGTGGAACATCCGCCGCAGCGCCCCAAGTGGCGGGAATTTGTGCGTTAATGAAGCAAGTTAATCCGCAATTATCGCCCCAACAAGCGAAAGAAATTTTGCAACAAACCGCCATTGATGTAATTGCAGGAAATTGCAATTCTGCAACGGGAGGACATTCGGCTAAACCCGGATTTGATTGGGCAACGGGAAGCGGTTTAGTTAATGGGTTTGAGGCGGTAAAAACAGCACAAAAATTAGCAAGAGGAGAAATAAAAAGACAAAATCAAAATTTTCAAGTTCGAGATGCACACCCAGTTTCAAAACATAAAAATATTAAACCAGTGGAGGGATTTATGAATTTTTCTGTTGATATTCAGTCTAACGAACAGCTTACCCAAAAATTGAATAAATTAGATATTAAGTGGCAACTTGACCAAAAACTGCAAGAGCTTCTAAAGGCTGCTCGCCAGAAGGATGCCGATATCCCTTATCTGGAAATTGATCAAATCAGCTTTACCATACGCTCTCCAAAAACTAATGTTGTTGCTGCACTGAAACAAGAAATTGAAGAAGTGAAAAATAGCATGAAAAATGTAGGAAAAATCAACATTCCTCTGTCGGCTTTAGTCGCGGCTGAAAGTCTATTAAAGATGGGTCAAGCCGATGATTTTGTAATTGAGTTTCTGACAGAAGTATTGGAAAAAGCTGATCGCCCAATAGCAAGATCCCGTGCAATTAAAGCGTTAGGAGAACTGAGTTCCTGTGGTTGTGGTTCAAAATCCAGTAATCCTAATGAGGATGATGAACTGATGGTACGATGCAGTGACGGTACATCTGCGGAGTGTAATATAAAAGAAAATGGAATTTGGAATGCGCGTTGCGGACGAACGCTCATTCCATGTACCCCACCCAATAGATAGAGAAAAACTTAAATCTTTGAGTTGGAGCCTGAACTTGTTCTCGTATCAAGTTCTAATAATACAAACTCAGGGATTTTTGCAGCTTTATCGTTAGCTAAACAACAATCTAGCACTGCTAATAGCAATCCTTTAATCATTTCCGGCGTACCTTGTTGTATATCGGCTTGAGCAAAAAATTCATGCCATAACTGCTCATTATTACCGCAATGTTCTACAACAAACATAGCCGCTAGGTACTCAGCTAAAGGATCAAGCACAAAGCGAATTTCAGTGTAACTAGGAGGAATAGTTTGGATGATGCAGAGACGATTTTCTAAATATTTGAGACGGACTTCTGCATCATCACTCCCTAACGCTTTAACAACAGTCTCTTTTAACGCTGTTGTCGGTCGATACGTTTGTTTTAGACATTCCCAAGCAATAATTTTAACATCCTGATGAATCTTAGAGTTTTCTGGATGATCACCTGATATATTCCCATTAATTCGATTTAAGTATTCTAAGATTAAATCAGGGATGTTTTGAGGAAATTCATCAATATTTCCTCCCGTTTTAACTGAAATAATCTGTTCAATAAAAAGTTTAGCTAACAGCACTGTAACATCTCTTTTATCGGCAATCATCAACAGTCGATCACGGGCATTAACTAATTCTTGATCTTTAAAGATATCGTGTTTTCCCCGTTGAGTAATATAAGCTTGCATAAAAGGTAATAGGCGATCTCGCTCAACTCGCATCGGTTGAAGTATCGTTTTATTCACTCCACCTAATGATTCCTCCATCCGTGATGTTACAATCAAAGCATTAACAGGAAATCCGGGTAATTCAGGACGAATTTGTTCGCGGGTTGGTGAACTCATTTCTGAGAAGTGATCCACAATTACCAGTAAACGTTGTTGAATCAGAAGTTGTTCTAAAAATTCTTCAGAAACCGGCTTCTGAGCATCGACTAAATTTTTCAATAAACCTCGGATAACCTCAAGAAAAACCTGTTTTCCTTCAGCAACTTTAACATCAAGTTCCTGTTCAACTAATATTGGCAGCATCCGATGTTTACACAGCCGTTTTTCAGGAACATCTGACATAGCCCAGCGTGCAATTTGACAGGCAAGACTTGTTTTTCCTGAACCCCCTTCACCCCAAATTAAAAGACATTCTTGTTGTTCACTAAATTTAGCTTGCAATTCCTTCGCTGTCAATTCCGCTATATCAATACCATCTAAAATGACTGGGATGGGAACATAAATACTACGCTCTTTAACCGTTGTTTTTTTGTCAAATTCTTTACGAGCTTTACCTAAATTATCTTTAACCCATGCGTCTAGTACCCTGGGGTGGTAACAAGACCGAAATAAAAGCAACCTTAATAAATCTGAAATTTTGAGATTTCCTAGAAAACTTGGTAAGGGAATATCGGTATAGCGCTGTAGAATATCATTACACCTTAACAGCCACAAAGGACGTAACCACAGAGACATTAAAACAAAATATAGCCAAGATATAATGATTAATATTGGCACGGATTCTTGAGGTTTACTGACTATCCAATCCAGTATAATTTTAGGTTCTACCGAGTCGGGTATATTATCAATATTATTGATGGCATAATTTAAAGAGTCTTTGGCTTGGGTGATATTTGATCTTGATTTTTGATCTTCACTACTATAGTTTTGATTCAAATAATCTAAAGCATCTTCCAAACCTTCTTTAGCATTGGACTTTTCTTCTTTTGTTAAGTTAGATGATTTTATTGATAATTCATCTCCTGCATAACGCAATAACGTAATTACCTCTTGTGTTATTTCTTGATCTTGTTGGTCTAATAATTGTTTAAAGGTGGTAATTGCGGTTTTAACGTCTCGACCACTACTTGCAAGAGCATAAGCAGCACCTAGTCGTACTTGCCAATCATTGCTTTTAGTTAATGCAACTGATCTCACGTCTACTAGAGCCTGTTGTAAATCTGAAGAATCAATTTTACGAAGTAGAAAATAGATAGCGCCAGCAGCGCGATAACGAACACCTTTGTTATTATCTTTCAGGGTATTTAATAAAATTTTAAGTGTCTTCTGTATTTTCTCTTGCGGTGCAATCTTGCTCAAAACATCAATAGCATAAACACGCACTAACTGATCAGGGTGACTGAGCAACTTATGATCAATGATTAAATTAGTAATATAATCAGTTTGTTGAGGCAGAATTTTAGTAGTTTGTGCAATTTCTGATAAGGCTTGGAGTACAGAGGCAATAACTTCAGGATTGTTATTATTTTCTAATTCTTGAATTAAAGTATTAACAACATCAGGAATTTTGCTTAATTGGCTAATAGCTTCTTGATCATTATCAGTATTATCATCCATCAACATCTCAATCGGCTCTTTAATTCTCGGATCAACCTGAATAGCTTCTTGCTTAACGTTCTGTTCCGCCAACCCTGCACTCGACAACAATAAAGGTAAAGAAACCCCGACTACAGCCACTTTAATTGCCTGAGAAACCTTATGCCAATATGGGTGCATCATAAATCCTCTGTTCTGAATCAAAATTGATTCTGTTTATTCTGGTATAACCTTAATTATTCAAAACAATTCCCGATTAATCCAGCAAAAAAATATAAAGAATTATCAACAACGATGCAAGTAGAAACGATTCAATTCTCAAAATTCAATCCCCGTTGAACAATTCCTTGGTCATTGTTATTCCGTCCTGTTAACTTACCCCTAACCCAAACTTAAGACAGGTTTTGCTTCTCCCCCCTTGTCAAGAGTACCGTACAGTCGGACACTGGACTTGGGAAGACTATTGGCAGTTGAGAGGTAATTTTTTGTGAAACGAGTTTTAGCAATCATTCTCGGTGGCGGTGCGGGTAGCCGCCTGTATCCTTTAACCAAAATGCGGGCCAAACCTGCGGTGCCCATTGCGGGGAAATATCGGTTAATCGACATCCCCATTAGTAACTGTATTAACTCCGAAATCCTCAAAATCTACGTTTTAACCCAGTTTAACTCAGCATCCTTAAACCGTCATATTGCTCGTGCGTATAACTTCTCTGGCTTTGATGATAGCTTTACGGAAGTGTTAGCCGCCCAACAAACCGCCCAAAATCCTAACTGGTTCCAAGGAACAGCAGATGCGGTGCGTCAATATTTGTGGCTGTTTAAAGAATGGGACGTTGATCAATATCTGATTTTATCCGGTGATCATCTTTACCGCATGGACTATCGACAATTTGTCCAACGTCATTTAGACACCAATGCAGATATTACCCTTTCGGTATTACCCATTGACGAAAAACGCGCCTCTGATTTTGGGTTAATGAAACTCGATCACTCAGGACGGGTGGTGAGTTTTAGCGAAAAACCCAAAGGAGACGCCCTCAAACAAATGCAGGTTGATACCTCCATGTTGGGTTTATCGGCTGAACAGGCGAAAGAAAATCCTTATATTGCTTCGATGGGGATTTATGTCTTTAACAAAGATGTCTTGATTAAGTTGTTAACTGATAATCCTGAACAGACCGATTTTGGTAAAGAAATTATTCCCAGCGCCTCTGGTGATCATAATGTTCAAGCCTTTTTATTTAAAGACTATTGGGAAGATATTGGAACCATTGAAGCCTTTTATAATGCCAATATTGGTTTAACTCAACAACCACAACCTCCCTTTAGTTTTTATGATGAAACGGCTCCCATTTACACCCGTTCTCGTTACTTACCTCCGACAAAAATCTTAGATTGTCACATTACTGAATCCATTGTTGCTGAGGGTTGTATTCTCAAAGAATGTCGCATTGATCATTCAGTTTTGGGGTTACGTTCCCGCGTGGAAGCTGGATGTGTGATTGAAGATACCCTGCTCATGGGTTCAGACTTTTATCAACCGTTCTCAGAACGTCAATCCGGCTTACAGGAAGGCCAAGTGCCGTTAGGTATTGGGGCTAATACTTTAATTCGTCGAGCCATTGTTGATAAAAATGCTCGCATTGGTCGCAATGTTAAAATTATCAACAAAGACAATATCCAAGAAGCAGAACGAGAAGATTTAGGATTTTATATCCGCAGTGGGATTGTTGTTGTTCTTAAAAATGCAGTGATTCCTGATGATACCGTGATTTAAGGCTGCTACGAAAATAAAACTTAACCCATTGTATTCAGAGGACTTCCTGAAAATCAGGAGTCCTTTCTTGTATAGATTCCTGTTCAAAATTGGCTGACGGCAATGACAATGCTCTACAATCAAAACAGTTTTTTTAGATAATTTTATTCTGTTGTGTTGACAACTTTTCCATCTGAATTCTTATTTGCCCTTGCGGAAGCGATGCCTTTACTGGGAAATGTTGGGCTAGATATTCTGGTTCTGGCATTCATGCTGGTTCTCTCTGCCTTTTTCTCCGGTTCCGAAACCGCTATTACCGCTCTTGATAATTTAAAACTGCGAGCTTTAATTAAAGAACAAGGTGATCCGAATGGAATGTATACCTTGGTTTTAGAAAAACGGGCAAGATTTATCACAACGCTGTTAGTCGGAAACAACTTGGTGAATAATTTCTCTGCCATTCTCACCAGTAATTTATTTGCCATCTGGTTAGGGAATGCAGGAATTGGAATTGCAACGGCTGTTGTTACCTTTTTAGTGCTAATTTTTGGAGAAATTACACCTAAATCCTTTGCGATTAACAGCGTTTTACCTATTTTTAAAGCGGTTGTTCGGCCGATTTATTGGTTATCGATTGTTATGTCTCCAGTGATTGTTTTATTAGAAACAATTACTCAAAGTATTATCCGTCTGTTTAGCCCAGGTGGAACCCAGCAGGGATTATCGGTGCAAGATTTACGACTGATGATTGAAATTTTAGGCGGTCGAGGTCAGTTAGACTGGCAAAAACATCAACTCTTGAATAAAGCCTTGATGATGGATTATTTAATGGCGCGAGAAGTCGTTAAACCGCGAATTGAGATGCGAACGATTTCCCATCAAGCCACTTTACCCGAAGTGATTGAGTTATGTTTAGAAACCGGATATTCGCGGATTCCTGTTCAGGGAGAATCCAAGGATGAAATTGTGGGGATTGTCCATCTGAAACGGGCGTTACAATTAGCCCATACCCATGAGGAGGAACGCAACAGCATTTCTGTCACCGAAGCCATGAGTCCTCCGGTTTACGTTCCCGAAACCAAACGAGTCGGGGATTTACTCAAGGAAATGCTACAACAGCGCATCCATCTTGCCATCGTGGTTGATGAATATGGCGGAACGGTGGGGTTAGTCACGTTAGAGGATATTTTAGAGGAGTTAGTGGGGGAAATTTATGATGAAAGCGATTTCCCTAGCCGCACTCAACGTCCTCGCACGGCGTCTCCTCGTTCGAGCCGAACAATAGAACAATCCCGCAGATTCCCTAACCGTCAGCGTTTTGAGCCTCCGTCTTCCTGATGAAAAAAAATTTTTCCAAAACCCCTAGACATTTTTTGAGATTGTGCTACTATATAAAATTGTTGAATAAATGGGTCGATGCCCGAGCGGTTAATGGGGGCGGACTGTAAATCCGCTGGCTACGCCTACGCTGGTTCAAATCCAGCTCGGCCCACCTCTAAAATTAACACTTAGAGATTAGGAACTCTTAAATCTTAAGGTTCAGTTCTTAATTTTTTTTGCCCGTGTAACTCAGTGGTAGAGTACCTCCTTGGTAAGGAGGAAGTCACGAGTTCAATCCTCGTCACGGGCTTTTTATAAATATTGATTACATTTTTTACTATAGCACTACTTTAACAGGGAACAGGGAACAGTAAGAAGTGAAAGGGTTTGCTGGATTCAAAAATGTCCTAACCCATCATGCGTAGCGCTATATATTAAGCTTTAGTTATACTTAAAATCCCAGTTCTGCACTCAGTTCATGACAGATGTTTTATGTTGCCAGATCGGATTCTCTCTTTATTATTAGAAAAATTAGCCAATGGAATTTATCTTTTATATAAGAAAAGTTATGAACCTGAAAGATTATCAGGTAACACTTTAGCCATATTTAAACAATTTAAAAGTGCTTATGACTCCAAAAATATCAATAGTTTTAAAAGTCTAATTTCAAATAATTATACAGGCAATTTTGGATACAACAAAGCAGAACTGTTGATTTTAATGGATCAATTCTTCCAAAGCTTTCCGCCATTGCTTAATCCTAACTTAACAATATATATCTTTCAAATTATAGAAGATAGTAATAGTATCTTTAAAGCTGTAATTCAATTCAAAACCCATTTATCCTTTACAATTGTACCTATTCGTTCCCTTGAGTTGGGCGAAGCCTATATTGAAATTACCCCAGAAATACCTTATGGAATTTGGAAAATTTCTAAAATAGAGATTCTTGAACATCAGTTGAAATAATTTTAGGGTGGGTATGCTTACCTGATTCTAGTGGATGGAAAAAGCCATTATTGTGATGAAGAATCTTATTCAAAAATCTTGAAAGAAGATCGAGATTTACGCAAAAAAGAATGGGAAGTCTTCAGAATAAGTCACTGGGATATAGAAAAGCGAGTTAACGATCTTTTAGAAGAGTTAATAGAGGCAGAGCCTCAGTATAGTATTCCCAGGCGGGAGCCTGAGAACCAGAAAATAGCAAAACTTAAGCCAGAAATCCGGTTCATTGGAGGGGTTGGTGGGGTTTTAAAGCCTCAAAAATAACCGATAACAGACGTTTCTGAATGGCGGGAGTTCTCAACACTTTTTTGTCCGCAGAAAACGGCTGCAACCCTAGCAAAACGACATCATATTTAGTTCCAATCTCCAACCCACTCGCCTCAAAAATCGGTTCGTATTCAGCAGGAACTGGGATATTTTCAATCCAATATTCACCGTGAATGGTTTGACTGTCAAAAAACGCGATGCCGAGATTACCTTCTTTGTAGCGAAAAAACTTAATTTTTCGGACTTGGCGTTCCTTGGCTCCGACCAAATCTGATACCAGATCGGCGGCTCCGAATATTTTATTCAGATCGAACATAAGTTAAACCCTCTATAGTCGTCGGTTAATACTAAGTAGCGATCGCATACTGCTATAATAATAGCAGTATTCGTTAATCCAAATTTTGTAAACTCTAGCAAAAGTATCTATTTATATTTTATCACATCCACAAATTAGCAGGATTATCTTGATCTTCATTCCATTTGGCAGGATTATTAACAATATATTCCTGAATCTTAGCTAATGATTGTTCATCTCGAATGATATGATCATAAAATCGAGGTTGCCATGCAAAATTATCGTAACCATTTTTACGGCACCAACGGGTTACAGAAGATTTATAAGCATTAATAATAGCTTGTAAGGAACCTGGTTTTAAGGGTGCAAATTTGTTAGATTCATCCGTCCCTTGTAGAGACGTGCCATGGCGCGTCTCTCCGTATTCTTCGTTCTGCGATCGCTCAATAACAATAATCCCATGTACATGATTAGGCATAATAATATAAGCATCTAGGTAAACATCCTGAAAATGATTCGGAATGTCTGACCAAAATTTATTGGCAATTTCACCAATAGCAGAAAATTGAATATTACCGGAAACGATATCACCAAAAAACCACAGTTTATCCTTTGTGCAAATGGTAACAAAATACCAGCCATTGGCAGCATAATTATGATGAGGTAATCGTGTAGATTCAATCCGATATTTATTTTTATATAATGTCATCGTTGTCCATCCTACATTTATTCTTACCCTACATCACGGCTATATTTCCTAAACCTAGTAGAGACGAGCCACGGCGCGTCTCTCTCTTAAATTAATATTTATATCAGATCACGGTGGTGTTCCCTAGATCTCGTAGAGACGAGTCACGGCGCGTCTCTCTCTTAAATTAATATTTATATCAGATCACAGTAGTGTTCCCTAGATCTCGTAGAGACGCGCCATGGCGCGTCTCTACAGGGGGTTATAGATTGTTTAAAGGGTTTTATTCAATCCCTTCAATCCGGTCTTCAACTTCTTGGTATAACTCGCGCAGACGATCTAAATTCTCTTCGCTAGTTTCCCAATAGCCACGACCATTCACCTCTAACAACGTACTGACAATCTTACGGAAAGAATGGGGATTTAAGTTCATCAAACGTTTCTGCATTTCTGCATCTTCAATAAACGTTGTATTTACATCCTCATAAACCCAATTATCAACCGCACCCGCCGTTGCACTCCATCCCATTGTATTAACAAGGCGCTTAGAAAGTTCCCGCACCCCTTCATACCCATGAGATAACATTCCTTCATACCATTTCGGGTTTAATAACTTGGTACGAGCATCCAAACGAACGGTTTCTGATAACGTCCGAACTTGAGCATTTGCTGTTGTTGTATCCGCAATATAAGAGGCTGGTTTTTTGCCATCCTTGCGTAAACTAGAGATTAATTTGGTTGGGTCAGAATCGAAATAATGGGACACATCCGTTAAACTAATTTCCGAAGAATCTAAGTTTTGGAACGTTACTTCTGCGGTTTTTAACGCCGACTCAAAGATATTTCGATCTTGTTCCATTGTCCCCGGATTATCAGAATTAAAAGCAAAAGATTTGCGTTTCAAATACATTTCTTGTAATTCTGATTCCTGTTCCCAACTGCTATTTTCAACGGCTAAATTCACGTTAGACGAATAGGAACCCGACGCATTTGTAAACACCCGTGTTGCCGCTTGTCGGACAGAAACCCCTAATTCTTTCGCTTGTTCTAAAGCGTGTTTGCGAACAAAATTCATTTCTAAGGGTTCATCTGCTTCTGCTGCCATTTTCACGGCTTTATCTAACAGCGCCATTTGGTTAATAAATAAGTCGCGGAACACCCCAGAACAGTTGATCACCACATCAATACGCGGACGTCCTAACTCTTCTAAGGATAGTAACTCCAACTTATTCACCCGTCCTAACGCATCGGGTACGGGTTTAACCCCCACCATCCACATGACTTGGGCGAGAGACTCCCCATAAGTTTTGATGTTATCGGTTCCCCAGAGGACGACGGAGATGGTTTCCGGGTAATTTCCACCATTTTCGATCTTTTGCCGTTCTAACAGCCGTTCTACGACGATTTGGGCGGACTTGACGGCGGCGGCGGTGGGGATAGACTGGGGATCGAGGGCGTGCATATTTTTGCCCGTCGGTAACACATCCGGGTTACGGATGGGGTCGCCTCCTGGGCCGGGTAAGATGTATTCCCCTTCTAAGGCGCGCAGCAGGGAACCTAACTCGTTATCGGCGCAAACCTGTTGTAAGCAGAACTCCAAATACTCAAATAACGGTTTAATGGGTTCGGGGTCAATTTTGGTGTAACCCAACTGATACAACACTTCAACCCAGGGCTCTTTTTTGCCCATATTGAAGAAATTGAGTTTGGAAACTAACGATACCCGTCCTTCGGCGTCGGTTTGTTCATGAACTAACGCACTCACCGCCGCGCGGGTGGCTTCGGTGATTTTCTGCAATAAGTCCACATCCCCTAACACGCCTAAGTTGCTATTGCGATACAGTTCTTCAATATCGCGGTTAAGGCTATTGGCAATAATGCGGGGTAAACTTTTTAAGCCTTCTTCTTCTCGGTCAATACTGGCGATATTAACTAAGGTGGCGATCGCTTCTTCAGCCGTTGGCGGTTTACCGATGACGTGCAACCCGCAAGGTAACAACCGCGACTCAATTTCCATTAACCGCCGATACACTTGTCCGACAATAGTATCTCGTTCTTCTGCGGTTAATTCCGAGGCATCTTTTTCAGGTAAAGTGACATCTTGGTCTAAATTCACCAAACGGCACTTATCCACAATGGTATTCACAATTGCCACACC
This sequence comes from Planktothrix sp., assembly GCF_046067725.1. Lineage (NCBI taxonomy): Bacteria > Bacillati > Cyanobacteriota > Cyanophyceae > Oscillatoriales > Microcoleaceae > Planktothrix > Planktothrix sp. Next base: position 3,064 of record NZ_JBJUDF010000326.1, on the reverse strand, counting down.
CCGTCCGCTATCTTTTAAGGTTTGATAAGACCCAATTAATTCATTGAGTTCTTGCAATCCTTTATATAAGCCAGCGTTCTCCGCAGCCGGAGTTAAATAAGAAATGGTTTCGGCATAACTGCGACGTTTGGCGATGGTGGCTTCGCTGGGGTTATTGGCGGCGTAGTAATACAAGTTAGGAATACTACCGATTAAATTATCGGGGTAGCACTCTCCCGACATCCCCATTTGTTTTCCGGGCATGAATTCTAATGATCCGTGCGTGCCGAAGTGTAACACCGCGTCCGCTTGCCACACTTGTTCTAAATAGGTATAGTAGGCGGCGAAGCCATGATGGGGACTGGCTGACCGAGAGAACAATAACCGCATCGGGTCGCCTTCATAGCCGAAGGTGGGTTGAACGCCGATGAACACATTCCCGAACTGTTTTCCGAAAATCAATAAATTCTCGCCATCGCTGTTTAACGTTCCAGGTGGGGGCCCCCAATTTTCATTTAAGCGATCATAATAGGGGGTTAACCGTTCATATTCAGCCACGGACATCCGATAGGCAATATTCAGTTCGGGGCTTTGATATTGGGCGGTGGCGTCGTGGATAACTTCCTGCATCAGTTTCTCGGCGGACTCTGGCAGGTCTTGAACGTCGTAGCCATTCCCTTTTAAGGCTTTGAGCACTTCATAAATAGATCCGAACACATCCAAATAAGCCGCTGTCCCGACGTTTCCTTTATCCGGGGGGAAACTAAAAACGGTAATAGCAACTTTTTTGTCTAATTTGGGTTTTTTCCGCAGATTTGCCCATTTTAACGCTCTTTGAGCGATCGCTTCAATTCTATCTTGTAAGGCAATAGCTTTTCCCGTTGCTCCATCCCGTCCTGAAATAATAATCGGTTCAATAGCACCATCCAGTTCAGGAATAGCAATTTGCAGCGCCACTTGGATCGGATGTAACCCTAAATCGCTTTCTTCCCATTCTTCAGTGGTTTGGAAGACTAGAGGTAAGGCCACCATATAGGGACGGTTTAACCGTTTTAATGAGTCTATCGCTTTTGGGTGATCTTGTCGAGCGGGGCCTCCGACTAACGCAAACCCGGTTAAGGAGACAATAGTATCGACAATAGGTTGGGGTTGAATACCTTTGGGGGGGTTATCCCAGAAATATTCATCAATGGGTTTAGAAAAGTCTAACCCTCCTGCAAACACGGGTAACACTCGTGCTCCTAACGCTTCGAGTTCCTGTACCATTGCTACATAATGGGCATCATCTCCGGTGACGAGGTGTGTCCGTTGCAGCACTAAGCCGACACAGGGGGCGAGAGGATCTTTTTGGTCGTTGGAAATATCGTCGCGGCTATTATACCACTGAATATAATCTTTAGCATCCTCGAACATTTTCGGGGCCAGGGGATGCCAAATACCCATATCGGGATAGGTTACGGGGTCAGCAAATTGCAGTTTTTCTTTACCCGTAAACACATATTTTGACCCTAACATCAGCAGGAAGTTTTCCAAGTTTTCGGAAGATCCTCCTAACCAATATTGGAAGGATAACATAAAGTTGCGAGCGTCCTGGGCTTTGTCCATCGGTAGATATTTCAGGACTTTGGGTAAAGTTTGCAGCAACTTCAGCATCGCATCTTGGAAAGATCCCCCAGACTGTTCTTTCCGTTTTTTCATAAACTGGGCGATGGCACTTTTGCTTTGTCCCAGTTGCGCCATGGAGAATGTCCCCATTTTGTTGAGGCGCATGACTTGAGGCATGGAGGGGAAGACCACCGCCACATCGAGTTGATCTCGATAGGGGGTTACAGCCTCAACCAGTTTATCGGCTAAATCTTCAATAAAAATCAAGGAGGCGATAAAAATATTCGCGCTTGATAAATCTTGTTTAAAACTTTCGTAATTTTCGGCAGATCGTAATTCTTCGATCAAATAACCGCTAATTTCGATCGCCACATTGGGGTTATTGGCGTTAATGGACTGAACTGCCGCTGATAGGGCGCTTTGATATTGCGCTTCTAGCACCACATAAACGACTTTCATCAGTTGTCGCCCGTTCAGGTTCTCTGGCTTGATGTGTCTAATCGTGGGTTTTACATAAGTAAACATATTTTAATCGGTTCCTTTTTCGTCTGCTCTCTCTTCAGGTGATCGGCTATGGGCATCGCCAGATCATTAGGGCTTACCTTTGAGTATTGTTACCAGAAAATGGGCGTTCTGGGCAAATTTGCCCCCCATTTGCAACAATTCGACAAGAAAAATGTAATTTTTTTTCATATTTCTTGACTTTTTGCACGTTTTAATTCTCAGAAAAGATTATCAATAAGCTAGGGGAATTCATGTTTTTTTGGGATTCCTTCAAAAATCAGGAGCCACAGCACCCAGAACCACTTCTCCTCGTTTTTCTTTTTCGGCGCATTCCTGATTTAACTCTAAGAGTTTTTCTAAGAGATTATCTTCTTGTTTAAAATCATAAGCTTCCCTAACCAACTGATCGAGTTTTTGATGCAATTTATATAATTTAGAGGCAGGTTCAGGGTAATATTGATTATACAGTTGAGTTATTCCCCAGCCTTTTTTCTGCATTTCTTGACTCCGATATTCCTGTAAGTCAATCGCTGTTTTTCTAATTTTTTCTACTATCTTTTGATCCGGGTTTTGAGGAAAGGGAAAGGTTTCAAAACAAGTTGTATTAGTATACCTTGTCCGATCTTCTAATGTAGAACTTTGTGCCTTTACCCAAATTCTATGAAGGTTTGATGTTAATATTCCTAAAATATAATAATCATCTGATGCTACTATCATAATAGAATTGTTGGATAAATATTTACATAAAACAGGCATAAAAATAAACCATTTTGAATGTGCTGGAATAGCCAAATAAAAAGATTTATTATTGATAGCTTTTCTCATTTCGGGACGTTTTTCACCAAACTTCCACCAATTTAATTTAGTTGTTTTTCTTCTATTTTTATCTCTTTCTGGTTTCACATTAATTTTAATATGTTCCAAAGGTAATTGATAATTACTGGCATCCTCTAAACTCATATCATTAAAATCAATA
>NZ_JBJUDF010000325.1:0-4629 GCF_046067725.1 Planktothrix sp. | reverse complement strand
AGTGTCAATTATGTTTCTTGATCTTTTATGCTTTCCTGTTACCGGGCCTATTGGTGGTTTGATGTGGATTGGAGAGAAAATTCAAGAGCGTGCAAATACCGAATATGATGAGACTGAAAATTTGCACAAATTATTATTATCATTACAACTAGCTTATGATATGGGCAACATTTCTGAGGAAGAGTTTGAAGTTCAGGAAGAAGAACTTTTATTAAAAATTCAGGCTTTAGAGGAAGAGTCAGTAGAGGACTAGGCTGAATGTCTTGATCCCCTTTATGAGTAGAAAAAGATAAAAATTATTGTTGAATTAAAATCCTACTCTTGCGTTTTCATAATCTAATCGATTGATACAAGCTAGAGGTAGGATTATTTTGTTTCTATCATGATTCTAAAAAAGCGGGTTTGACAAGGTGAAGAATTAAAGAAATTCTCATCTTTAACCCGCAGGCTTCAGTTTTAATATTCCAGGTAAAAAGCTTGGAAATTAGAAGACTGAGCAATCGGTTTAGAAGGATGAAGCATTTTAGGTATACTGGGATTAGCTTGGCGTAAATCTTGAATACTCTGTTCTGTACTGTCGATTTGATGATTGAGAACCGTGAGACGATTTTTTAACTGTTGAATTCGCTGTTCCATCAAGTTTAATTCTTTTTGGATCCGTTGTTTTTCTGTAATCAACTTATACAATTCAAGTTGCTGAGATGCTTCAGATTTATTCCGAGGCATGGTGCTAATTTTAGGTTTTATCGGGCCTTTAACACGATTGTTTGTCATAAGATTTCCTAGATAGTTTATAATATTATAGCTGAGAATTAGGTATCATACATGGTTTTCTTAAAAAAACTAAAACATAAATTTAATTTTCTACTACAAAGATTTGTAAAAAATCTAAAATTTTCATTTGGTAAGCTTTATGAAATTGTATAATCTATATACTTACGCTTTTTTAAAAACCCCAACAGAGAGCTTAAAATTACCTGTTGGAATTGCTCATCCAGTGTTACTGATAACTGCTGGTGATCTCTCAGCCATAGTCGAACCCGAAGTTTGTTTAGACACTTTACAAAATGATGATGAATGCTTGATTCAAGCCGTTTTATGCCATGATCGGGTAATCTGCGAATTATTTCAGCAAACGACGATTTTACCCTTACGTTTTGGCACATCTTTTTTAGAGGCAGAAAATTTACTAACCCATCTGCTTTTTAATGCCCAAGAATATCAAGAAAAAATTGAAGAACTTGAGGGAAAAGGCGAATATCTTTTAAAATGTATTCCACGTAAACTAGAGGAGCCTGTCTTCTGTTCTGAAAGCCGGGGAAGACAATATTTTTTAGCTAAAAAACAGCACTATGAAGCCCAACAAGACTTTTATATTCTGCAAGGTTCAGAATGGCAAAATTTCGTTCATGTAGTCACCCAAAACTATCCATCAACGATTATTGTTCCTTCTCCTGGGGCAGAATCACGAATTTATCTTTTAGTCAATTTTCAAGAGGAACCTTTACTAATTGAGCAAGTCCTGCATTGGCAGAAAGCTTGCCCCCGTTGGGAATTACAATTAGGGCAAGTTTCTCCACCCTATCACTTTACTTAACTGAATTTCTCTATGACTAACCTTAACTTGGTAAACCATTTTCTAAGTCGTTATGACAGCCGACATTTAGTCATGTTTAGTGGCAAAGGAGGAGTTGGAAAAACCACTCTTTCCTGTGGATTTGCCCGCCGTTGGGCTCAATTATTTCCTGATGAACAAATCCTATTAATCTCAACTGATCCAGCCCATTCTTTAGGGGATGTCTTACAAACTCAAGTCAGTGATGAAGCCCTACCCCTAGAAGACTTACCTAACTTAAAAGTTAGGGCATTAGATGCGGGAAAATTACTCTTAGAATTTAAAGCCAAATACGGAAAATTTTTAGAACTTTTAGTAGAACGCGGGAGCTTTGTTGAAGGAGAAGATTTAACTCCCGTTTGGGATTTAGACTGGCCCGGTTTAGATGAAATTATGGGGCTATTAGAAATTCAACGATTGCTCAACGAAAATATTGTAGATCGAATTGTCGTTGATATGGCGCCCTCCGGTCATACCTTAAATTTATTAGGAATTAAAGACTTTTTAGAGATTATTTTAAATTCTTTAGAATTATTTCAAGAAAAACATCGCGTTATTTCTCAGACCTTCTCAAAAACTTACAATGCTGATGATGTGGATGACTTCTTGGTCAACATGAAATCAGAATTAACCGAAGGAAAACAACTTCTGCAAGATGCCAATTTTACCCTGTGTTTAATCGTGGCAATTGCTGAACCGATGAGTTTACTAGAAACCGAACGATTACTCAATAGTTTGCATCACTTAAATATTCCCTGCGGCAGCTTATTTATTAATCGCATTTTAACTAATCCTAATCAAAATTTAGATCGCTATAGTGAGCAACAGCAACTCCTCGATAAATTTCTAAAAATTCCAGGTCAAGACGCAATTTTCACCCTTCCTCAACAATCAACAGAACCCCTGGGAGGTGAAGCGTTAGATCAGATCATCAGTCAAATTCAACTGCTCGAAAAAGTAGAATTTATTCCCCCACCTCCCATTCAATGGCCACAAAAAATTCTTCCGAGTTTTAGTGATTTTATCGATGACAAACGCCAACTCATTATCATTGGTGGTAAGGGGGGTGTCGGAAAAACAACCGTTGCCGCTGCCATTGGTTGGGCGTTAGCGAATCGTCATCCTGACCAAAACATTAGAATTATTTCTATTGATCCAGCCCATTCTTTAGGAGATGCCTTTGGGGAAAAATTAGGACATCAACCCATACAATTAACCGCCAATTTAAGTGGTCAAGAAGTCGATGCCGATATCGTTTTAGAAAAATTTCGGGATGATTATTTGTGGGAACTGGCAGAAATGATTAGTGGCGAAGGCAAAGAAGATGGAAGCATCAAACTAGCTTATACTCCCGAAGCTTGGCGACAAATTGTCGCTCAATCCCTACCCGGAATTGATGAAATGTTATCGTTAGTAACGGTGATGGATTTATTAGACCAGAAACAACAAGATCTGATTATTTTAGATACGGCTCCTACAGGTCACCTCCTGCGTTTTTTAGAAATGCCTACGGCTTTAGGGGATTGGTTAGCTTGGATTTTTAAGCTGTGGATGAAGTATCAAAATGTATTAGGGCGTTTAGATTTAATGGGACGATTGCGAAGCTTAAGACAACAAGTGATGCAAGCCCAGAAAAAATTAAAAGATCCCCAACATACCGAATTTATAGGGGTTCTGCAAGCCCAAGATGCCATTGTTGCCGAACAAGTTCGATTAACAGCATCTTTGAAAAAAATGGGAGTCTATCAACGTTATGTTGTGCAGAACCGTTATCACCCTAACGAGGAAATTGATCGAGATTTATTCCCAGATCAAACTCTGATTCGCTTACCTAGTTTACCTCGGTCAGTAGAACCTGCTTTACGGGTGAAAGGCGCAGCAGATCTTTTATTTTAAAGGTATCTTAGTTTTAAAGGTTAAACTCCTTAACTCCATCCATCCCCCAGTCCCTATCCTTCAATTGATTCAGGAGAAATTTTATGACAGAGTTATTCAAAGGTTTTGAGCAATTAGTCGAACTGGCTAAAACCTTAGAAGAAAAACTTGAAAAAGGAGAAATTAAAACTGAAGTGCAGTTCAGTTCTCGTCCCTTGAGTAGTATTCCCCGTGCTGGTGGGATTCCCCGTCCAGGGGGCATTTCCCGTCCGAGCAATTCTGGTGGGGGTGATTTTGAGGTCAATCGTAATCGCTCATCTTCTCCCTCAGATTCAGGATTTGAAGACTCTATGACACCGCCAGAAGAACCAACGACCGCTTCCCTTAAAGATGTTGGTGGATTGACAGAAGTTCTCAAAGAACTCAAAGAACTGATTGCTATTCCTCTAAAACGCCCGGACTTGTTAGCAAAATTAGGGCTTGAACCCACTCGCGGCGTTCTCTTAGTCGGCCCACCAGGAACAGGTAAAACCTTAACCGCCCGCGCCCTGGCTGAAGAACTCGGCGTTAACTATATTGCGTTAGTCGGGCCAGAAGTGATGAGCAAATATTATGGGGAAGCCGAGCAACGACTGCGGGGAATTTTTGAGAAAGCCAGTAAAAATGCCCCTTGTATTGTTTTTATTGACGAAATTGACAGCATGGCTCCCGACCGCAGCAAAGTTGAAGGGGAAGTGGAAAAACGACTGGTTGCCCAATTGCTGAGTTTAATGGATGGTTTTGCCCAAACTCAAGGGGTGATTGTTCTAGCTGCGACGAACCGCCCCGACCATCTTGACCCCGCCTTACGTCGCCCCGGACGGTTTGACCGAGAAGTCCTCTTTCGGGTTCCTGACCGCAATGGACGTTTAGAAATCCTGCAAATTCTCACCCGTTCGATGCCTTTAGATCAATCAGTTTCCTTAGAATTAATTGCAGATAACGCGGTGGGATTTGTGGGGGCTGATTTAAAAGCCGTTTGTCAGAAAGCCGCCTATAGTGCGTTGCGCCGTCAGGTTCCCACCCTGGATGCCCAAATTCCAGAAGTCATGACGGTCATCCAAGCCGACTTTTTGCAAGCCCTTAAAGAAGTTAAACCC
>NZ_JBJUDF010000324.1:0-3868 GCF_046067725.1 Planktothrix sp. | reverse complement strand
GTCACTGAGAACTTACAAACGTTGTTAAAGGTGCTGTCCCAAGTCGAAAGTTATCAACGTCAAGTCATTGGTAAAGTAGATGATCCTCAGATTATTGGACAAATTAAAGAAATTGATAGTTCAGAAATTCAGTTAAATATTATTTCTGAAATTGAAGTATTAACAAAGTTAAAAAATCGCTTTTCCCGTAGTACCTTAAATATTGGTGTTGCCGGACGAGCAAAGCAGGGAAAAAGTCGCTTTTTGCAAAGTTTAACAGGACTCAGCACCACAGAAATTCCTGATGGAAATCGTCAACATTGTACCGGAGTACGGAGTACCATTCATCATAATCCTAATGTGGATACCTATGCTGAAGTTTGGTTTCATACCGAACGATCATTTTTAGAAGAAATCATTGCTCCTTATTATAAAAAACTGCATTTAGGAGAACAACCCCAATTTCTGGCAGATTTTGCCAATCAACCTTTACCTGTACTGCCTAAAACCTTATCAGATTATGCTCAACCTGGAGCAATGTATGAGCATCTCAAACGATATCATACCCATTTTCATCAATATGCTCATTTATTAAAAGAAAGTTCACCCCGTTTGATCAAAAAATCTCAAATTCGAGAATATGTGGCTCAAGATACTGTTGATGGTCAGCGAATTTTATTTAACTACTTAGCTGTTAAAGAAGTGAAGATTACCTGTACTTTTCCTAATGCAGAAGTGGGTAAAATTGCCTTGGTTGATATGCCGGGTTTAGGAGATACAGGTTTAGGGGATGAAGAAAGATTAATTACAACCTTGGGAAAAGATATCGATTTTATTTTTTTTATTAGAATGCCGAAATCTTCGGGTGATTATTGGGCGGATGTTGATGTCAAACTTTATGATAGTGCTTCCTCGGCTTTACAAGATTTACCGATTCAGTTATGGTCGTTTATGATTTTAAATCAAACATCGTCTGATTCTAATAATGGTAATAACTCGAAAAATTGTCAAGATTTATTGAAAACAATTCAAGAAAAACATATTAACGTTCAAAGATGTTTAAGTGTTAATTGTGCAGATCCAGTAGAATCTCATCAAGCCTTAGATGCCATGCTAGAGTATTTAATCAATAATATCTCGGCACTGGATGAAAAATATGCTTCTGCTTGTCAGAAAAGGATAGTAGAAATTCAAAAATCCGTTGAGTCTTTCTGCCATAAAGCAAGGGCTATTTTTTCTAAAGACTCCGAAGATGATTATCAGGATGCTGAAGAATTGTTGGGTGATTTATTTGAATATAATGATGATAACTGGTGGTCAAAGGTAACATTAGGTTTACAAAATTTGAGAACATCTCTTTGGCATCAACGTCAGGTTCCTAATGAAAATTTATATCAAGGGATGATCGATGCCATTGAAGAATGTGAACAGAATAGAGGGATTTTATCGGATGAAAATGCCATAGCAAAAATTAATGAAAAAATTAAAATTGAGAGTCCTTTCAGAACTTACCCTAATTATCAAGATGAATTAAGAGTTTTAATTTCTAGTCGTTTTTTTTCTTTAGATAAAAGTTTAGAGAAAACAATTGAATCAGCCAAGGAAGAAGCGGCTTATGTTCTTAAGGAATATGGAGGTTTAAAGTCATTAAGCGAGGCTAAAGGAACGGAGTTTTTTGAAGCGATCGCTCAATTAATTCCTGAAAGCTATAAGCAGATTAAACTAGGTTTTAAAATTATTGCTGAATTTAAACTATCTTATCGAGGTTTAATTCTGCCGCGTGTTCGTCAATATTTAGATGGATTAACTAATATTAGTGCAATGACAGGAGAATATCACAGTATGATAGAGACGACAGACCAAACTTTATTAATTTCTAAAGATACAACGGCTGAAGAAATTTTTACGGCTCTTGAAATTGATTATGATAAAGCCATTCATACTATTAAACCTGCCTTAGAAGAATTACTTTCAGAACCCAGTGAAGCGGCTTATGCTATGGTGGAAGAGTTTGTTGATAATGTCATCCGTCAAAAAGATTCTAAAAAAGAATGGAAAAACTTTTTAAGAAAATGTCGAGGACAAATTTGGTCTCATGAATTTGGCAAAAACGAACAGGATCGCTTGTTAAAAACAGAATGGAGAAACCTAATTAACCAAGTTGAAACATCGAATCAAAATCAACAATTACGTTTTATTGAACTGTAAGTTAGGAGGAAATTAATTATGTATAACGCTGAAGAATTAAATATTATCATGGTAGGTTCTGTAGGAACAGGTAAAACTAGCATTTTAGCTGCTATGTATGAAGAATTTCATAAAACCTTTGAGCAAGCTAATTTACAAACATGGGATGATACTAAAACTTTACGAGCGATAGAAGAATGCCAAGCTACTCTCAAAAACCTTGATGCTCGTTTAACGCAAACAGTTATTCCTACTGAACCCCGACTTAATCCTTGGCGTGAGCAGGGTTTTATTTTTGAGATTGGTAGTAGGGGGAAGAAATTTATGAAGCTAAGGTTTACCGATCCTTCGGGTGAATATTTCAAGCCTAATGCCACACCGGAACAAAAAGAATATGTAAAATATCAGCTTAATCAGTGTGATGCGGTCGTCATTCCTGTTGATGCAACAGCTTTAATGCAAAAGAAAACAGGAAAAGTGAGTTACGGTGAAATGGGATTTTGGCATGAGGATAAAAATGATTCTAAACGCATTACCCAATTATTAAAAGACGCCTATGCTAATGTTTTATCTCCCCGATTAGTGATTTTAGCTCCTGTCAAATGTGAAACTTATATGAAAACGGATCGGGAAGCCAATAATTTACTTCATCATATTAAACTCGGATATGCTGAATTACTGGATTTTCTCAAATCAGAGAGCCTCATTGATAAAGTTTCTGTTGTTGTTACTCCAGTAGAAACTATTGGCAATGTTACCTTTGCTTATCATAAAACTGATGAAAATAATAATACAAAATTTTATTATTATAAAACTCCTATTAATAATGCACCCTATAGTCCTCAAAATGGGGATCAAGTTTTGCGTTATATTCTCCTGTTTTTAATTAATGTTTATTTAGATAAAAAAAGAAAATTTTTAGAAGATGAGCAAGAAAAATTAAAGCAGTTAGAAAAGCAGCTTTTTGCCAAGAAGGAAGAGTTAGAACAGGCAAAATCAGAATTCGAGCGTAACGAGAAATTAGTAGAGGATAGGATTAAAACTTGGTGGCTCTTTAGAGAAATTGCTAATCTGTTTGATGATCGGGAAACTCCATATCATCAAGCAAAAGACAAATATCGAGGAACACAAAAGGAGGTGAATGAAACAACTTCACAATTTAATAATAGTTTTTATCAAATTCAAGCTACCCAAGAGCAAATTAAGGCTTTTAATGATGCTTTATTTAGATTTGCGATTGAATGCAAAAACAATCATGGATTTGCTATTCTTCAAGGTCATAAATGGTTAGAGATCCCTCAACCTATTCTATGATTTTTATCAATCACTTAATTGGTTATTTTTACGGAAGGAGAAAATTATGGAAAATATTTCAATTTATGTCAAAACTTCAGCATTAGGGAAAACGGGGATTCACTGGCGTCATATTGAGAGTAAAGAGAATCAACCTTCAGAAGTTCCCAGTTTACTTAAACAAAAAATTTTAAACAATGAAAACCATGAACACCCTCTAATTGTTGATGATTTACTAGATGTTGTTAAACCTTCTCTATTAATTTTTAGAGATGGACAGGACAACAAACTATTATTAGAAGTGACAGGAATAGAATCACCTAAACGTTCGGAACGCATGGGTAGAAAAGTTTTAAATTCTATTGTTTTTATCACTGATGATGAACAAGAGATCAGAAAAATTGCCTAT
>NZ_JBJUDF010000323.1:0-29967 GCF_046067725.1 Planktothrix sp. | reverse complement strand
TACAGAACAAAGTATTTTTGAAGCCCTAGCCCAACATTTAGGAGTTGAGTATATTTATGAGGAAACACAACCTCTTTTAAATTGTGAGTTAAAATTTAAATTGACTAGCGATGATTTAAATATCATGTCTCAAGACTGGATTTGTCAATTGTATGAAGCAGCACTTGAAGCCAACAGCCAAGATGTTATACAATTGATTACTCAAATTCCAAATACTCACGGTTTTCTGATACAATCACTAACACAACTGGTACGAAAATTTCAGTTTGAGCAAATTGTTGAATTAGTTGAACCTTTGATCAGTAATGAATTCTAATATTTTGCCTGATATGAAAGGGAATATTCTCCTGGTCGATGATATTCCAGAAAATTTACAACTATTAAGCGATTTGCTGATTCAACTTGGCTATACGGTTCGTAGTGTTACAAGTGGGCGAATGGCTCTTAAAACCGTGAGAGTCAAACAGCCCGATGTGATTTTTTTGGATGTTAAAATGCCAGAAATGGATGGTTATCAAGTTTGCGAAGCCTTAAAAGCAGATAAAACTTTACGCCATATTCCTGTGATTTTTATTAGTGCTTTAAATGATGTTTTTGATAAAATTAAAGGCTTTCAAGTGGGCGGAGTAGACTACATTACTAAACCCTTTCAAGTTGAAGAAGTTGTCGCTCGTTTGGAAAATCAGTTAACCATTCAACGACAAAAAAAACTATTAGAAGCCGAAATTATTAAGCGTAAGGAAGCTGAGGAAATTCTCTATCAATCTAGGGCACTTTTATCCAGTGTCTTGAATAGTTCCCTAGATGGAATTGCAGCAATGCAAGCGGTTCGAGAACCTGAAACTGGAATCATCAAAGATTTTCGCTGCTTAATCGTTAACCCTATCTTAGCTAAAGTCTTTGAACGGACTCGCGAAGAAATGATTGGTAAAATTCTTCTGAAAAAACTCCTCAACCGCATTAAACCTGAACTGTTTTATCGGTTTGTTACTCTTGTTGAAACGGGTCAATCTTTAGAACAAGATATTTACTATCCCGTTGCAGAATCCTATTGGTATCACTTTGTTGCTGTTAAGTTAGGAGATGGTTTTTCGATTACAATTCGTGATATTACTAGCCGTAAAAAAACAGAACTTGCCCTCCAAGAAGCCAATCAACAATTACATCAATTAGCTAATATCGATAGCTTAACTCAAGTCGCAAACCGTCGCTGTTTTGATGCTCGTCTGCACAAGGAATGGGAAAGTTTTATTAAACAACAACGACCCCTAACATTAATTCTTTTTGATCTTGATAGCTTCAAAGCTTATAACGATCACTATGGTCATTTAGCCGGGGATGATTGTTTATTCAAAGTGGCACAAGCGGTTTATCAATGTACTCGTCACCTTGATGTACGCCGTCCCATTGACCTTGTAGCGCGTTATGGGGGCGAGGAATTTGTTGTCCTCCTGGTCAATAGCGATATCGAGGTTGGTATCAAAGTTTCCCAAGGAATTCAGCAAGCAATTTATCATTTGGCAATTCCTCATCAATACTCAGAGGCGAAGGATATTGTTACGGTTAGTTTAGGAATTGCTTCGATAATTCCCACTGTAACCCTTGAACCCGATTATTTAATTCAACTTGCCGATCAAGCGTTATATAATGCTAAACAACAAGGGCGCGATCGCTATTGTATCGCAGCCGATAGAGAATCGCATAACTGATAACTGATCACTAATTTTTTCCTAATAAATGATTAAAAATTACATACATTTCTTGAGCTAATTGTTTAGGATTCCATAAAGGAGCTAAAGTGTTAGGGTTTTGAGATTGAATTAAGTGGGATTGAATCTCAGCCCGTAAAGCTTGATCTAAACCAAATCGAATCCCTAATTCTGTATATTCTTCCCAATTCCAAGCAATCCCAATATCCAGATTTACTGCTTTTAAAAAAGAATAACCCATCCGAGATAGATACTGTTCCCCAGCACGAGTTACAATCGGTAAATTAGCCGATAAAGCTTCTAAATTATGGGTTCCTCCATTATAAGGATAAGAATCTAATAAAGCATCCGCTACATAATAAATTGCTCGGTGTTCTTCTTCAGTTTTCGTTAATCCAATAAACATCAAACGGCTTTTATCAACATTATGTTCTTCACAGGCTTGATGATAAAGTTCTCGAATTAACTGATTATCTCCTTGACCTTTACGAAGTAACACACTTTTAGGAACATTTTTAAGAATTTTAACCTGGGCGTGAATCATCTCTCGATTCAGTTTTCGTCCGGGTGCGACACATAAATACACCATTTGATCCGGTTGAAGATTCAAACTATTTCTGACTGCATTTCGATCCACTGGACGGCTTGTAAAAGGTTCTAGGGCGACCGAAGTATGGGGTAAACGAATTAATTGTTCTAAATAATAATTTTCAATACCTTGGGGATGGGTATATTGATCACAGAGAAAATAGTTATCAGCAGAAATATAAGGAGCATCAAATCCTAACCAAGACAGACAAACAGGCGCAGGTCTACGATATAAAATTTGTACATTAGCGGGAACTGTCATAGAATCCAAATCTATTAAAATATCTAACTGATCTTTCAGAATTTCTGCGGTTAATTCATCTGCTGATGCAAAACCATTTGGATACGCTTTTGGCCAGTAAAATTGAGTGGCAATTTGTTCAAAGCGTTCGGTCACTTCATCGATGGGTAACTGTCCGGTTACATACAGATAAATATGGGGTGAAATTTGGGATAATTCTCGAATTACAGCTTCACTACACCAGCCTACCGAATGACGACGAAAATGTTTAGAAATAAAGCCAATTCTTAAAGCATTAGAATCTGACTTTTGAATCAAGGAAACATATTGAGGAGATGCAACTTCTTGAAATCGGTATTGGCTATAGTGTTGAGCAATGTATTGATAAAATTGAGCATTAGCTTCTACTGTATCTCGAAGGTGAGAGAGGGTAAACAGAAGAATTTCATAAAGAATAATCGCTTCTGAGTGGTTAATTTTATCGGGATTTTGATAACAAAATTGTTCTAATTCTAGGAATTTTTCTAACGCTTCTTGACAAGCCCCAGATTGACTATAGGCGAAAATATAGGCGATCGCCGATAAAATCGGAACTTTATCCGCACATTTTTGACAATATAAATCTGAGATTTCCCGTGCTTTCGCTAAATTAGTGGAATGACTGAGTAAATCACATAACTGTTGATACGCTTCAGGAAAATTCGGTTTTAGTTCAATGGCTTTTTCTAAATTAATAATCGCTTCTGCGGGTTGATCATGTTTGCGAATATGCGCTAACCGACAATGAATTTCAGCCCAATCCGGTTGAATGGCTAAAGCTTGTTCAAAGTTTTGAATCGCGGCTTCTATTTTCCCAATTTTAGCATAAAGGTTGGCAAGATTGGCATAACTATCCGTATAATCTGGTTTCAATTTAATCGATTGTTGATAATGATAAATTGCCTGTTCAACTACCCCTTGATTGTAAAAAATATGACCGAGATAAAGATGGGGTTGGGGTAAATCAGGATTCAGTTCAATCGCTTTTTGATAATATTGAATGGCTTCTGCTTCTTTCCCTTGTTGCGATCGCACGCTGCCTAGATTAGAATAAACTTCAGCCCAATTCGGTTTTAAAGCAATTGCTCGTTGATAGTTTTTAACCGCCTCTTCCCACAATCCTCGACGGGCTAAACTATTTCCAAATTCAAAGTTAAATTCCGCTTCAACTAAATTCGGTTGTAATTCTAAAGCTTTTTGCCAAGCGGTAATGGATTCATCAATTCGCCCAACGGTTTGAAAAACTTTCCCTAAATTCCAGTACACTGCTGCTAAATTGGGATTTAGTTTTAAGGCGGTTTCATAACTGAAAATTGCTTGTTCCCAGCGTTTCATTTTAAACCACATGGTTCCAATATTGGCATGAACTTCTGGAAAATTCGGTTCCAGTTCTAACGCTAGGGAATAAGCCCGTAAAGCAGCTTCAATTTTGCCTTGAAAATGAAGAGTATTTCCTAATGTTAAATAAGCGGGTAAATAGTCGGGTTGTAATTTTAAAGCTTGATGACAAGCTGCGATCGCTTGGTCAAAATGACCCTGATTCATCAAGAGTTCAGCTTGTTGTTTATAAAATTCTACTTCCGGGTTTTCGCTTTTTTTATCCAGGGGATTTTCAACGAAAAACTGTTCATTTCCTGAAGCAATTAAGGCGGTTTGAATGTTTGATTCCGATGACGTTTTCAGTTGTGTTTCAAGTCCAGCACTAGCGAGTTCAACTCCTCCTTCATAAAATCCAGCATTATCTCCTTGAACGTCTGTCGCTTCTTGAAACTTAAACTGAAGTAGGCGGTTAAGTTCTTGATGGGCAAAAACCTGTTTAGGATTAATTTTAATGGCTTTTTTATAACAATTAATCGCAGGATCAATTTGATTTGTTTTGGTCAAGCTTTCTGCAAGTTTTAAATAAAATAACTCTTGATTCGGCTCAAATCCTATGGCTTTTTGATAATAATAAATTGCCTGTTCCCATTGATGCTGCTTACTCAGTAAATTCCCCATCATCCAATAGATTAATCCCGAATTCGGATTAATTTCAACGGCTTTTTGATAACAGTCAAAGGCTTCCTTAAACCGTTCTTGCTTAAAATAAACACTACCTAAATTTCCATAAGCTTCTGCAAAGTTCGGCTGAATTTCTAAGGCTTGGGTATAAGCCCAAATTGCTAAATCAAACCGAGATTGAGTATACAGTGAATTTCCAACCACTAAATAAGCTGAAGATAAATTAGGTTGTAAACTCAAAGCTTGGTGGAGAGCATTGAGTCCGTCTTCTTCTTGACCGATTAGAATATAAACTTCCGCCAATCTTTTATAAACTTCTGCCTCTTGAGAATTCAGTTTTAATGCTTGCTGAAAGCAATTAATCGCAGCTTCTAAATTTCCAAATTCTTTAAGCTGAATTCCTTGTTTTAATAAAGCAGAAACGGAATCTAAACTCACAAGTTACTCTCCACTCAATCATTAAACACCCATTGGTCGGATTTTAAGAGCAGCTATCCCCGCAATTTTTCTTAAGATCCCAGGGGTGACTCCTATTACCTTTTTGATTATATTCCCTAATTGACCCAAACTCGGTAGACTGATCGAAGGGAATTAAATCTACAATTCCCCATTGTCCAAAACACCCCATTATTGAGGAGAAATTAACATGAGTGAGCAAGATCCCGTAACATTGATGAAACAATACGTGGGTAAAGCAGCCGCCGATCGAGTCACATCGGGAATGATCGTCGGGCTCGGAACCGGTTCTACAACAGCTTATGCCATTCAGTATATTGGAGAACGCCTCAAAACCGGAGATCTCAAAGATATTAAAGGCATCCCCACCTCATTTCAATCTACAGTATTAGCCAAAAAATATGGCATCCCTTTAACAACATTAGATGAAGTTGATCGCATTGATATTGCTATTGATGGAGCCGATGAAGTTGACCCCCAAAAGAATTTAATTAAAGGGGGAGGTGCTGCTCATACTCGTGAAAAAATTGTTGATAGTTTGGCAGAAGTTTTTATTGTTGTGGTCGATAGTTCTAAATTAGTTGATCAACTGGGTTCAACATTTTTATTACCCGTTGAAGTTATGCCCTTAGCCATGACTCCGGTGATGAAAGCTTTAGAAAAATTAGGAGGAAAACCAACCCTGAGAATGGGAGTGAAAAAAGCAGGGCCAGTAGTAACCGATCAAGGCAACTTAGTGATTGATGTCAAATTTGATGCCATTGACAATCCAGCTGATTTAGAAAAGGAAATTAACAATATTCCTGGGGTTTTAGAAAATGGTTTATTTGTAGGAGTGGCTGACATCATTCTCGTGGGTGAAGTCGTCAACCAAGAAGCGAAAGTTCGGGAAATTTCCTAAAAATTAAGTTGTTGGTCAAACGTCCCGTTTTAAATCAGTTGTCATCTTTAATTGTAGGGGTTTGGTTTCCCACCCTTCTATTTGCTGATATAGCCACTCTAAATGATGGGTGATCAAAACCTATAACAGTGGAGTCTTCCTACCCAGGCGCAAAGAGGCTTAGGAAACCCCCAGTTTCTAACAAGGTTGGAAGACCCAACCCCTACCCTAAAATATTAAAACCGACAGCTACTCCTAATTAAGCTCTTGTTTTAAACCGTTAATGGCATCAGGAGAGCTTGACAAGCGAAGATTAACAGCGAAGACCCCTCAAACTTGACTGAATCAGTCAAAATAAAATCATAATGTTTTGATTGTGAATTGCATAAGGACGATATGGCCAGTACAAGTAACTTCCGTCAAGCGTTACGAGAGGCTAGAAATGAAGCCATCCTCGGCCCCAATGTCATTGCCAACGCTTTACCCTATGTCGGGGGTGGGTTAATTTTAACCGCCCTCGGTACTTTTGGGGGTCTCAATATTGCAGCGACAAACCCCGGATTGTTCATGACGACCTTCTGGGTAGCCATAATTGCACAATTAGTGTTGTTTTTTGTTGCCTCCGGGGTTGCTAACAATGGAAACAATAAAGTCGCGTTACCCCTGTTAGCAACATACAGCCTCCTGACTGGCTACACCCTCACAGGTTTGGTTGCACTTGCCCTCGGTACCAGTGGAGTTGGCATAGCCGGAATTGGGGTTGCTGCGTTAGGATGTGGTATCACATTTATTGGAGCACGTTCCATCGGTTCTAACCTCTCTGAAGCCGATGGTATGGCATTAAGCAAAACCATCAACCTGGGAATTATTGCCTTAGTTGTGGTGATTTTGGCGCAATTTGTCCTGAGTTTCTTCGGGATTATTGCCCCTTCTTGGTTAGAAATTGGCATTTCTGGTCTAGGAGTTTTGTTGTTTGTTGGGTCTGCGGTCGTTGACTTCTATTTACTTCCCCGCGCCTACGACGACAGACAGTATTTATCCGCAGCCCTATCGATGTATTTAACCTACATCAACTTATTTATCTTCATTCTGCGCTTACTGATTGCTATTAATCGGGATTAATTCTCGATGAGGCAGTTTTCCTCAGTATAGCCAAGGGCGAGGTATTCCTCGCCTTTTTTATTGAGATCATTTTTCAGGGAAATAGGGAACAGGGAATTAGAAATGTTTAAATCATTAGGTTTGGGTAGTTAAAAAATTATTTCTCCTAATAATTATAATTCTTTATTATTGAGTTTATCTTTTTCTAAAATCAGGGCACTTTTTTTTTGAAAAGCCGGATATTCATCCTGTGTTCTTGAAAATAGAATTAACTTGATATCACAATCAAAATTAGGATGAATTAAAATGGCGACTTTAATTGTTACTAACTTAAATGATAGCGGTATGGGTTCCTTAAGGGAAGCGATCGCTCTAGCTCAATCGGGAGATATTATTCAATTTGATTCTAGTTTAGCCAGTCAACCCAATCCCACCCTAAAACTGACCAGTGATCCATTAAATATTAACAAAAATCTTACCATTGATGGTTTAATATCCGGTACTGTTCCTCTGAAAATTACCATTAGTGGTGAAAACAAATTTCGAGTCTTTGAACTGCAAGTTGATGCTCAATCTCAACCGACAAATATAACCCTTAAAAATTTAATTATTACCAATGGTAATGCAATCGGAATTGATGAAGCGGGAGCCGGAGGAGGAATTCGCATGGGAGGTTCAACGCACCTCACCTTAGAAAATAGTGAACTTAATGATAATAAAGCTCAATTTGGGGGCGGAATTTATACCGGATTTAAAAGTAATACAATTATTATTAATAGCAAATTTAATAATAATGATGGAACGTTAGGGGGAAGTGAACGGGGAGGAGGTGCGATCGCAACAAAAAGTGCAGGCTCTCTCACGGTTAAAGATAGTGAATTTACCAATAATAAAGGAATTAATGGCGGTGCAATTAATCATTTATTAGGGAATTTAACCATTGAAAATTCTAAATTTATTAATAATACTTCAGTCCCTGGAGGTACAGTTCCTAATGGTTCTAATAATTATCATGGTGCGGGAGGAGCCATTTATACCGATGGTGCAAATGCGTCGGGTGCGAATTTTGGCCCAGGATTAACCGGGGGAATCATTAAGATTAGCAATTCTTTATTTGATGGAAATACCGGAGCCGGACAGGGTGGAGGATTATTTTTATTTGCCTATCCTCCCGATCAAATTATTGTTGAAAATAGTACAATAATTAATAATACGATTCAAACGAATAATAAAGGAGATTCTCTAGGGGGAGGATTACGTTCAGGAAATGCAGAATTAACCATTAATAACACAACATTTGCCAATAATCGAGCTTATAGTCAAGGGGGAGGTTTATGGATTGGTGAAACCTCTCCAACAACAATTACTAATAGCACATTTTCAGGAAATCGCGCCGAATCTTCCAATGGAAACAATGGTTTAGGGGGTGCAATTACCCTCGCCAATGGTACAAATACAACCTCGATTATTAATACAACGATTGCGAATAATTATGCAGGATTCCAAGGTGGAGGATTTTGGGGAGGCGGTACAAATGTTACCTTGCAAAATACAATTTTATCTAAAAATTTTGCCAATAATGGCGGTAATCCTTGGAACGTTAAACACCATACAGGAACTGAATATAATGAGGGGGGTGGTAATTTTCAAACCAATGAATTAAACCCCAATGACACAAAAGCAACGCCTAATATTCAACTCGTTGCGGATGCTTTATTAGGAGATTTACAAACCCTTAATGAACAATTAATTCATCCTTTATTAACTGGAAGTCCCGCTATTGATACGGGAAATAACAACAATTCCCCCCTAACGGATCAACTCGGTCAACCTCGTCCCATTGATGGAGATCAAAATGGAATTAGCATCATTGATAGCGGCGCTTATGAGTTCCCCTTCATCACACCGAGTCCCAGTCCCACACCGAGTCCCAGTCCCACTCCCACACCTACACCTACACCCAGTCCCACTCCCACACCCACTCCTAGTCCTACACCTACACCCAGTCCCACTCCCACACCCACTCCTAGTCCTACACCACCTACACCTACACCTACACCAAGTCCAACACCCACACCGAGTCCCACACCGAGTCCGACACCCAGTCCCACACCCAGTCCCACACCTACACCCAGTCCTAGTCCCACACCCACACCCAGTCCCAGTCCCACACCCACACCAAGTCCGACACCAATACCAACGCCAACACCTACTCCTAGTCCCATTGAAGAGGAAGACTGTCTGTGTGATCAATTTCCTCAACCCAATTTAGACCCTGAAAAAACACAAAATCTGATTGAAAACACCCTAAATGGAACCCTTGAAACTGACAACTTAATAGGAAGTAATTTTAATGATCAAATCAATGGGTTTGAAGGAAATGATACTTTAATTGGGATGGAAAGCGCAGATAACTTAAACGGTGGAAATGAAAATGATCAGTTATTGGGAAATCAAGGATCAGATATGCTTTGGGGAGGGTTAGGAGACGATACCCAATATGGGGGAGAAGAAGATGATATTTTACAAGGAGATGAAAATAATGATTTACTATTTGGCGATCGCAATGATGATTTTCTCACCGGAAATCTAGGAGAAGATACCCTCTATGGCGGAAAAGATAATGATCAGTTACAGGGAGATGAAGACAATGATATTTTATATGGAAATTTAGGAAATGATAGTTTATTTGGAGGAAGCGGAAACGATATTTTATACGGAAATTCAGAAGACGATTTTATCGATGGAGGTTTAGGAAATGATAGTTTATTCGGAGGACAAAATCAAGATATTTTAACTGGAGGAAAAGGATCAGATACCGTCTGGGGAGATCAAGGAGATGATAGCCTCTGTGGAGGAGAAGATAACGATTTACTATTAGGGAATTCAGGACAAGATATTATAGATGGCTGTTCAGGAAATGATAGTTTATTTGGGGGAAGCGAAAATGATGCTTTAATCGGAGGAAGTGGGAATGATAGTTTATGGGGAGATAGCGGAAATGACACTTTAAAAGGGGGTTCAGGTCAAGATCTTTTTGTATTACAAATCAACGCTGGAAATGACTTAATTCTTGACTTTGATGTGACCTTAGATCAGTTAGGTCTAAGTCAAGGGTTAACCTTTGAACAACTTACTTTAACTCAAGAAGACAATACAGTGATGATTAGTATAACCAATACCGGAGAAAATCTAGCTCAATTAAACGGTATTGATGTGGATGTAATCAATGGGAATCAGTTTCAGGTTATTTCTTTTTAGGTGATCAGAATATATCTGGTTTGAAAATAGCAATTATTGTAGAATTTGCCAAACAAACTTTAGGGGTTTGGTCTTCAAACCCTATTTTTTATTTGATTTGGAGATTTTATATAAATTTGCGATCGCTTAAAAAACACCTAATCAATCTATTTAGATTGTTGAGTTTGAGTCATTGCCAATGCTTAATTGTAAAATTTATGATTAATCAATAGAAAGATTAAAGGTGACATCTTCACCGTCATCACAAGTTATTAATCAAAATTTTAATTGTTGTTCGCAGAGTTTTCATAATAATACGAAAGAAGTTCTATTAGACAAGCTTTCTAATACTTCCACAGGATTTCACGATTTAACAATAGCTCCTAAAATAACCTATTTTTACGATCGCACCACCGAACTGAACACCCTATCCCACTGGTTAATTGATCAAAATGCTCGTTTAATCTCAGTTTTAGGATTAAGTGGTATTGGTAAAACAACTCTAGTTAAACAATTTGTTGACCTGAACTTACAACACTTTGATATTATTATCTGGAAAAATATTAAACTCTCCCCATCTTTAGATTATATTCTAACTGAAATTTTAACCTCTATTAATCCTGATTCTATTTTAGCTGACAATAAATTAACTCAAATTTTAAATCTTTTCCGTGATAAAAAATGTTTAATTATTCTGGATGACGTACAGGAATTAATGATTAAAGGGCAATTCGCTGGACACTATCAAAGTGAATATCGAGATTATCAATCCTTTTTTACAATGATCACTGAAACTGAACACAAAAGCAGTTTAATTTTAATCAGTCAGGAAAAATGCCAAGAAATGATATCTTTAGATCAGGAATTATATCCCGTTCAGTGTTTAGAGTTGGAAGGGTTACAGGATATTGAAATTCTCAGAAACTATGGTTTACTCGAACAGGAGAATAGGTCAAGGCTGATTGAATTGTATGAAGGTAATCCTGCTTATTTAAATTTAACAGAACATAGTTTGATCATAACAGAAAGTATTAAATTACGTTTAAATCAAATTTTTGAGCGATTATCTTTAATTGAACAAGAGATTCTCATAGAACTTAGTCAGGATAATCACCCGGTATCCAGAGAACAGTTAAGAGAACGTTTATCGTTATCGTCAATAGATTTGATTAATGGTTTAGACTCTTTGAACAGACGGTATTTAATCAACATTATTCAATTTGATCAGATTTTATTTAGCGTATCTCCCGTTATCCGAGAATATATTAAAGTTTGCTGTCATCAACAAAAATAATGGGTCAGAAACCGGGTTTCTCAACAAAGCTTGATTTGAGTCAACTAATCTTAATTAGAAACCCGGTTTCTTGAAGGTTGTGCGATCGCATCACGTTTAAAACGATAATGAATCGGGATTTCGAGAGGATTTAGAATGAATAATTTTAGCCGGAATGCCAACAACAGTCTGACCCGATGGAATATCAGAAATTACAACAGCATTCGCACCAATACAAACATCATTACCAATCGTTACATTCCCTAAAATCTTCGCTCCCGCACCAATATTAACCCGTTTTCCTAATTTTGGAGCCTCAAATGGTTGATCTAAGTAACGATTTCCGATGGTGACTCCTTGACGAATAATGCAATCATCTCCAATCACACTATTGCCATGAATTACAATTCCATGTTGATGTTCCACAATCACACGACGACCCAGCACAACAGTATAGGGTAATTCTATGCCATAGGTATTGCGAATTTTTCGATAGAACATCCGATAAAAAAAGCTCAAAGGGGCACGAAAAATGAGGGATTTAATTTGCATTCTCCACACCCCAAACCGTTGAACTACCACAGCTTGAAATCCGGGTTTCGTCCAATCTCGCCCATGAGTAATCCAATCTTCCTTAATTTGCTCCCAGAGTCCTAACTCTATTGTTGTTTTTTGAATCTCAATCTTTTGTGCTGTATCCATATCAACCTCAACAATATAAATTCGGATGAGTTTACTATCAGCACTGTCACCCTATAACCTGACGAAGTAACAACCTCCTATCTTTGTGTTTTCCTGTTTTTGTGGTTGATTTAGATTGTAAAACATTTTTATTCAAATTGCAATACATTTTTAAAACGTTGTTTGGGTTACATTGACTTAAGTTTTTATAATTGTTTTTTTAAAACCGTTTTGTTTTTTAAAAGATTATCAGGAAATCTTGATAATTTATTGAGAATTCCTTTCAAATAGTTGACGAGATTCTAGGGGTTCTGGTATATTTAAGGAAACATCGTTCAAGGGCTTATTGTGTCTAAAGGCAAAAATAAACGATGAAACCCTGATTATCTCGTCAAATGTTAGGATTTCCTGATAAAATTTCTTCTCTGCAATGCACAAGTTTTTTGAAGGAAAGGTTCATCCCTAGAAACGGGACTTGACAAAATCAATATTTTATGATTTAAGGGTCAATATTAAAAAAGTAGGGTTTCCCGTTGTTGTCCGATAGGAAACCCAAAAATCTTTGCGACTCATCATTAATGGCTTCCTGTTCCTGGCTATTGCAATAAAACACTATAACGAATGAAATCCCGTAATAATTGAGGGGGATCAGAATCTGGTTTATTTTGGAGTTGGCGACGGACTCGCCAGAGGATGAAACTCAGTATCCAAACAATATCTGTGACCTTTGCATAGAGTTGACCATAATTTTTTATAAAATAGCGACGACGGGAATCAAACCAATATTGAGGAAGGCGTTTTGGGGGAGATTTCGTATCAGTTACCCCAGAACTTTGTCCAACGAGATGAACCACTCGACTTTCAGGAACATACCAACAATTCCAACCTGCTTTTTTTGCCTGTAAACAAAAGTCCATCTCCTCATAATACATAAAATAATCTTCATCAATTAAACCAATCGTTTCAAACACAGAACGCCGAACGATCATACTTGCACCTGCTACCCAATCGGTTTGACAAGGAATGTCGGACACCGGAGGTGCTACAACCCATTTTTCTAATAATTTAGAAACTAATCCAAAGCGCAGTCCAGCATCTAATTCTCCCCACACAGTATGGAACTGAAAAGCAGAACGTTGGGGGGTGCCATCGGGATCTTCTAAACGACTTCCAGCAATCCCAATTTCAGGATTTTTATCCATAAATTCGATCAGTTTTGTTAAAGCACCAGTACGGACAATAGTATCGGGATTAAGCAGCAGGAAATAAGGTGGAGGATTCTCAGATTGTAAAATCGGGCGAATAACGGCATTATTCCCAAAGGCGTAACCTCCATTATGGTCTAAGGCAATTAAAGAAACCCAATCTCCCCATTGTTCTTGGTCGATAACAGATTGAATTTGAAGAATTGAATCATCACCAGAAGCGTTATCAGACACGATCACTTTTGTACCGGGTAAAGCTTGAACTTCACTGACTAACGAGTATAAACAATTCAGGGTTAAAGAGGCTGTTCGATAATTAACAATGACAATCAAGAGCGGATAAGTGATGACTGGGGAATGAATCATGATTAGATTGTCCTTTAGTTTAATTAGCTGCGGTTCTGATCAGCCATTAATTCCTCATAAATATTAACAATTTTTTGAGCTTTTCTAGGCCAAGTAAAATCTTTAGCACGTTCTATCGATTGGGCTGACATAGACTGCCATAGAGACTCATTTTCCACTAAAGTCTGAATTTTTTGCGTAAGTTCATCTCGGATATAGTCTCGTGAAATCGGTTCAATTTTAAACCCTGTTACCTCCGTCACATATTCTCCAATTCCGCCATTATTAACAACAATACAAGGTAAGCCACAGGCCATTGCTTCTAAAACAACAGCGCCACCAAATTCTCGAATGGAAGGAAAACAGAAAATATCGGATTTTTGATAAAATTCTAAGGTTTGTTCTTGTTTAACCCATCCAGTCAAGGTTACAAATTCTTGTAAATTTAATTGCTGGATACTTGCTTCTAAAGTTGCTCTTTCTGAACCATCACCGACAATCGTGAGATGAATTTTATTTTTAATTGAATCTTCTAATTGAGCAACCGCATCAATCAAAATATCGGCACATTTATAGGGAACTAAACGACCGACAAAGAGAAGATTAACTCGTTCAGAGGTTCGAGTTTTGGCTTGATGAGTCAGAAAGGTTTGATCAATTCCATTTTCATAGAACAAATCAACTTGGCGTTCGGGAACGTTTAAAGAATTTTTTAACCAATTTAAGGTATAAGTTGAACCAGCCAGAACTAGGTCAGCATTTTGATAGGTTTGTAAATAGCCTGGAATTAACATCCGCCCCAGATTTCTCAAAAAGTTGAGATAAGCAAATTCTTTGTAAGCAATCTTTTGAAATCCTGGGGGAAACGGTACGCCACCATTCACAGGCCCTAGTAAAAAGGGTGTATTTTGACAAGCATTAATCAGTTTAACCGGATATCGAGGAATCATGGGGGTCAGGGCGTGAACAATATCATATTTTCTTTGTAAAACCTCATCTTTAAATTGTTGATAAACTCGATGATTAAATTCTGCATAGATGGGATAACTTAACGTATAAGTAAGGGGCCAGTTCATCGTTCCTTTAGAAGCCAAAGTAACGATATTTCGATAATATTTTTTAGCTCGTTGACTCTCAGTAATAAAGATGATATTGTCATCGCTATGACGAGATTTTAAATCTTTTTGATTGCGTTCATGAGTAACCAGGGTAACATCAACTAATTGACTAATTTGTTGAAAGTATTTATAGCCTTCTAAAGGAACAGAAAACCAATTAGGGTTACATTGTTCTACGATCATTAAAACCTTTAGCGGTTTTGATCCTTTCATAAACTCAACCCTCCTTGCAATTGATGAAACTGAGTAATGATAATAGACAGATCATAAATGACCAAATGAGAATCTGGCTTCAAAATTTATCTCATCTAAAATTCTTAAATGTATGGTACAAATAACAGTTCGGATGGCTAATCACTTTTTGCCATCCCCTATTCCCAATTTTCTGTTCTCCTCTATGTCCAGTTAACCTGTTCCCTCTTCACTTTTTTAGCATTCTTTTCGGGATTTCATCTCAAATTTTCATAGTTTTCTGAGAGAAGTTCAGATTTCTGTTTCATCGCTTATAAACGTTTCACCCAAGTCTGAACTGATTGAGGAGCAAATCAGCCTGCGATCGCTTTCCCCACACCCGAGTTAAGTTAACAGGTTAACAGGCAAGATGCCTGTTCCACAAATGCCTCAAAGACTCACACAGCAACAATTCAGTAATTGTTCACGATTTTTATTAGAACCCTGGATAAGAGAGGCGGTAAGATGGGTAATACCTGATCTGTTCATCTGGGAGTAGGGAATCGCATGAGTCGGGGAGATGGTCGAAAGCTGAAACTCATGGTCGTCGATGACGAACCAGACAACTTAGATTTGTTGTTTCGGACATTTCGCCGGGACTTCCAAGTGTTCAAAGCCGACAGTGCCCTCAAAGCTCTGCAAATTCTCGAAGATGAGGGTGAGATGGCGGTGATTATTTCTGATCAAAGAATGCCAGAAATGAACGGAACCGAATTTCTTGGTAAAACCGTTGAACGTTTCCCAGACACCATTCGGATTCTGTTAACCGGATATACGGATGTAGAAGACCTGGTGGAAGCGATTAACTCTGGTCAAGTTTTCAAATACATCACCAAACCTTGGAACCCTGAAGAACTCAAGTCTGTAATTCAACAGGCTTCTGAAACTTACAATTTCTTCAAACAACGAACCAATGCTTTGCGGCGTGCCCTGCGTCGGGAATCTCTCTATAACGATGTGGTCAGTGCCTTGCGAGAGTCCCTCGACTACTCTAGTATGCTAGAAACCATTGTTCGTACCTTGGGAGAAACCTTTAATGCAACAGGCTGCTGTATTCGTTCTGTAGAAGAAGGTCGCCTTTCTGTTGTCACCTTTTCCTACGGCGGAAATGCTACTAACGTCCAAGCTTGGTTATCTCAACTCGAAGCCCCCATGCAAGGGATCTTAGAAAATCGAGTCACTCAAATTCAACAAGGGCAAAATCAGCCGAATAACATCACTGAAATTATTTTACCCCTGACCTATCAGCATGACTTACTGGCGGTTTTAGCGTTATATCAAGAAAACAGTTTATCTTCTTGGTCAGAGGATGATATTCAACTGTTGGAAGTGGTTTCCGAACAAGCGTCTCTGGCACTGTCTCAAGCCAAACTTTATCAGCGCACGGTAGAGTTAGCCGAACAGATGCAGAATGAACTCAAAGTCGCCAGCCAAATTCAAAATAATCTCCTGCGTCAAAGTTGGCCAGAGTTTGACACCTTTCGGGTACAAGCTTGTTGTCATCCCGCACGGGAAGTGGGGGGAGATTTCTTTGAAGTCTTTATTCATCCCCAAGGAGATATTTGGGTGGCATTAGGGGATGTATCCGGTAAAGGGGTTCCCGCCGCTTTATTTATGGCTAGTGCAATTTCAGTGATGCGTCGGGAACTGTCTCAGGAAACCTCCCCAGAACCTGATCAAGTCATGCAAAATCTCAATAGTATTTTATCGGATGATTTAGTCAGTAATAATCACTTTATTACAATGGTTTTGGCTCGTTATACCCCTTATACGGGACATCTCGCCTATGCCAATGCTGGACATATTTATCCCTTAGTCTGGTCACATCAAGGGGTCAGACAAAAGGCAAATGACGCTAATTCATCTGTGAACGTTGAACCGATGTTTCTCAAGACTCGTGGGATTCCTTTAGGAATTCTTCCCATCTGGAGAGGCAAAGGAGACAATCTCACTCTCAAGTCGGGGGATGTGTTTTTAGTCACCAGTGATGGCATTACTGAAGCAACGGTGGTGCAGGAAACAACCGATGGCAGTCCCGCCATTCGCTCGATGTTGCAACAAGAGGGACTTTGGAAGTTACTCCAACAACAGGAACAGCTAAATTTAGATGGCTTATTAGCCGCTATCCGAGAACATAATCCTGTTCAGGAAGATGATCAAACTATACTCGCTCTGGAGGTTTTGTTGACTGATGAAAACTGAGCTTCAAGTACCAAGCGATATTAGGTTTTTAACCATTGTTGAAAACTGGTTATTGAGCAGTTTGGAAGTTGAGCTAGGAGACCACGTGGATTGGCCCCGTCATTCCAATCGGTTTCGCCTTGTCCTCGCAGAAGCTTACTCCAACGTCATCCGTCATGCTCACCGCAATAAACCGGATCTTCCTGTGATGGTTCGTTTGGAATTTAAAGATCGAGATATTTCTTTAGAAATTTGGGATCAGGGTACAGGTTATGAAGTGGATAATTATAATCCTCCTAAACCTGAAGATAAACAAGAAAGTGGCTATGGTTGGTTAATTATGAATCGATTAATGGATCGTGTAGATTATTGTTTACAAGTGGATGGTCGTAATTGTCTAAAATTAGAAGCTAGTTTACCCGATAAATCGACAGAATCTTAAGCGGTTTGAGGGTTGATTGATCAATGGTGCGTGCGCTGCGCTTACGCACCCTACACTCCCTGATTTTAGGGTTTTTCAACTGATAACTGAAAAATGGATTCAGAACAAATCAAGCAAAAAGCCTTAAACTTAGGGTTTCATAAAGTTGGGATTGCTGCTATTTCTGATATGCAGGACAATAAGCAACGGTTACAAAATTGGCTGAATCAAGGGTATGCTGCGGATATGGCTTGGATGAATAATCCTAAACGTCAAGATATTCGTCAATTAATGCCAGAGGTTCAGTCTGTTATTTGTGTGGCGTTGAATTATTACACTGCTCAACCCTATCCTCAAGGAAAAGAATTTGCTAAAATTTCTCGCTATGCTAGGGGACGGGATTATCATCGGGTACTGCATAAAAAGCTGAAAATTTTTTGCGACTGGTTACAACAACAAGAAGCAGGAATTCAAGCGCGATATTATGCTGATACTGGGCCGATTCAAGATAAAGTTTGGGCACAACAAGCCGGAATTGGATGGATTGCTAAAAATAGTAATGTGATTACCAGAGAATATGGTTCTTGGGTTTTTTTAGGGGAAATTTTAACCAATTTAACGTTAATTCCTGATAGTCCCCATCCTCAACATTGTGGTACTTGTACCCGATGTATAGAAGCTTGTCCTACGGGGGCAATTGCTCAACCTTTTGTGGTGGATGCTAATCGTTGTATTGCTTATCATACGATTGAAAATCGGGCTGAAATCTTACCGGAAAATATTAGTAAACACTTAAACGGTTGGGTCGCAGGATGTGATATTTGTCAAGAAGTGTGTCCTTGGAATCAACGCTTTGCTCAGGAAACAGATGTTATCGAATTTCAACCTGATCCTGAAAATCTCGCTCCTAAATTAACAGAATTAGCAGAACTTTCAGAGGAAGAATGGGATCAAAGATTTCGTGCTTCTGCGTTACGACGCATTAAACCTCAAATGTGGCGACGCAATGCAAAAGCAAATTTAGAGTCTTGGCCAAAATTTGAAGAATAAGGTATAACTACGGATGAGCCATCAGGTGCAGGAGAATCCACCATGAAATTAAGTTGTATTTTAGTGGGATTGTCACTGTTTTGGGCAGTTCCGGTTTTTGCTCAAGTTTCTGATCCCCAGGTACAGGCGTTAGTTGAGGCGTTACGTTTAGCTGCACCCCAAACGGGAACGCCCAATGATGGATTGTATTCCGATTGGCAAATTAAACCAGAGAATATTCCCCGATGGTCGAGACTGTGCATCGGTGAGGAAATGAAGCCGACTGAGTTTGAGAAAAATTTGACGAAGGCTAGAGAGGTTTTAGGTTGTGTGATGGGGGATGTATTGAAAGAAGAATATCCCAAAAGTCAGAATAATGAGGCTATTGCCATTCGTCGGGCGGCGGCTTGGTGGATGACAGGTGACCCCAATCAATATAACCAAGGCCAAACAGCAACTTACACCCAAAAAGTCTTACAACTCTATCAACAACAACGCCGTTAATTTATGTATTCTTTGATACAATATAATCACGGAAAATACGGTTATGGGGATGAGGTGTTCAACATCTGATCCCTATTTCTTTAAGAAACTGCCTCAACAGTGTGTGTAAGTTGATAGAAAAGGCAAACACTATTCTTTGGCGTTTCAATCCAGCTATTATTCTTTTCAAATAAAATAGTCATCTAATCTCAGTCACTAATTAAGACTTTAGTATCCAAATTAATTAATACAGCGAAAGATACACACTCACCTTTTTTTAATTTTTGACTTCGGAAGAATTTATATTTAACCTCAAACCCTATCTATTCATCGGAATAGTTCCCCAAGCATCAGATATTTATCTCTCGAAAAGAAGATGACCTACAACCAGCCTACAGAATAAGATTATCAACATCTATCCAAAGCTTAGTAGATCATGCCGTAATCATTTGAGATCGGTTTTCACTACCTTAGCACTATTTACAAAATCACTAATATCTTATTACAACTTCAGATAGATAGGGCTGACTCAACATTAAGATTTGAGATTCAATCCAGTCACTATTTTATCAGAAAATATCTGATCAAAACAGGAGGTTTTCATGAGAATCGCACAAATTGCCCCATTATGGGAAAGAGTGCCTCCCCCAGCCTATGGCGGTACAGAATTAGTCGTTGGTTTGCTAACAGAAGAATTAGTCAAACGGGGTCATGAAGTCACTTTATTTGCATCAGGAGACTCGATTACTCTTGCTGAATTAGAATCCGTTTATCCCCGGTCTTTACGCTTAGATACTAATGTCAAAGAACCAGTAATGTATGATATGTTGCAGTTAGCTTGGGTCTATGAACGAGCTTCAGAATTTGATATTATTCACTCCCATGTTGGCTGTGCAGCATTGCCTTTCAGTAATTTAGTGAAAACTCCAACGGTGACAACGTTACATGGAGTCTTCACCCCAGATAACGAAAAAATGTTTCTCCATGCCCGTCATCAACCCTACGTTAGTATTTCCAATGATCAACGGGAACCTCGCCTAAAATTAAACTATGTTTCCACCGTTTATAATGGCATTGATACCAACACCTATCAATTTTATCCCCAATATCAAACCCCCCCTTATTTAGCCTTTTTAGGTAGGATGTCACCGGAGAAAGGCCCCCATTTAGCCATTGAAATTGCTAAAAAATTTGGATTACCCTTAAAAATGGCTGGAAAAATCGATGCCGTTGATCAAGATTACTTTGAGACTTTAGTTAAACCCCATATTGATGACAACCGCATTCAATTTTTAGGGGAAGCCAACCAGGGTCAAAAAAGTGTTTTAATGGGGAATGCCTTTGCAACATTATTCCCCATTACCTGGCGCGAACCCTTTGGATTAGTTATGGTAGAATCCATGGCAACGGGAACCCCAGTAATTGCGATGAAAATGGGTTCAACTTCTGAAGTCATTGCCCCTGGAATTTCAGGATATTTGTGTGAAACCGTTGATGAATGTGTGGCAGCTTTAGGAAAAATTGAAGGTATAAACCGCGAAAAATGCCGTCAATATGTCGTCGATCACTTCAGCGTCAAACGCATGACGGATGGTTATGAAGCGGTTTATCAAAAAATCATTGCTGAACGGTTTAGCTATAATGGAAAACTGAAGAATTTAACCGCAGCTTAATGTTTAACGTCCTGTTTCAATTGTTGATTATTCTCATCACCCATTCTGAGGGTGATTCCAACGCTCAACCTGACCATCATTTCAAAATTGTTTACCCATCACTGTTAAAATAATCTTTCATACAATCTGGATTTATCTATGAACCCCTTAAATCAAACGGTGAAGACATCAAGTTTTAATACTCCCCAGAAAACCTCGCCTCAAAAATCAACTCCCATTTCTCCCCGTTTAACGGGTCGAAATCGACAACCCATTGCTTTAATTTCTGTTCATGGCGACCCGGATGTTGATATTGGTCGCGAAGAAGCTGGAGGTCAAAATGTATACGTTCGTCAAGTCGGTGAAGCGTTAGCAAAACTGGGTTGGCAGGTGGATATGTTCACCCGTAAAATTCATCCCGACCAACCGACGATTGTCCAACATTCTCCCCATTGTCGAACCATTCGCCTCACCGCAGGGCCCTTAGAATATATTCCGCGAGATGAATTGTTTGAATATTTACCGGAATTTGTCACAGCCTTTCAAAATTTCCAAGCCAAAGAAGGGACTAATTATCCCCTCGTTCATACCAACTATTGGTTATCCGCTTGGGTGGGATTACAACTGAAAAAATATCATAACGTTCAATTAGTTCATACCTATCATTCTTTAGGACAGGTTAAATATCAAACCGTTTCTAACCGTCCCAAAATTGCAGACACTCGCTTAACCGTTGAAAAAAGTATTTTAGAACAATCGAATACTGTTGTGGCGACCAGTCCCCAAGAAGAAGAAATTCTGCGTCATACGGTTTCCCAAAATGGTCATATTTCTGTGATTCCTTGCGGGACAAATTTAGAAAATTTCCACGTGATTTCTAAATCAGAAGCTCGGTTAAAATTAGGGTTAGATGCTCACGAACCGATTATTTTATATGTCGGACGTTTTGACCCCCGTAAAGGAATTGAAACCTTAGTTCGTGCTTGTCATCAATATCAAACCGCCCAGAATCAACCGTTTAAATTGATGATTGCAGGGGGGGCTGACCCGAATAAAACCGATGGTCAAGAACGGCAACG
Source organism: Planktothrix sp. (assembly GCF_046067725.1). Classification (NCBI taxonomy): domain Bacteria; kingdom Bacillati; phylum Cyanobacteriota; class Cyanophyceae; order Oscillatoriales; family Microcoleaceae; genus Planktothrix; species Planktothrix sp. Next base: position 8,014 of record NZ_JBJUDF010000323.1, on the reverse strand, counting down.
CATTGAAGGTTTAGTTCAGGAATTAGGATTAACCAAACAAACCGCTTTTCCCGGACAATTAAGCCATGAGATTCTACCATTTTATTATGCCGCCGCAGATGTTTGTGTTGTTCCCAGTCACTATGAACCCTTTGGGTTAGTAGCAATTGAAGCAATGGCTTGTGGTACTCCTGTGATTGCTTCCAACGTTGGAGGCTTAAAATTTACCGTCATTCCTGAAGAAACGGGGTTATTAGTTCCCCCTCAAGATATTAGTGGATTTGCTAATGCCATTAACCGGATTTTAACCGATGATATTTGGACACAAAAACTCCGAAAACAAGCATCGGTTCGGGTGAGTGAAAATTTCAGTTGGGCGGGAGTTGCCATTCGTTTAAGTGATTTATATCGTCGAATTTTAGCAGAATCGATTATGGATGAACGATTATTACCTCTGTCTCGTTCTGTGATTAATTCTGAAGTGGCAGCAATTCCGGTTACAACCTCAACTCGTAAAGTGTCTTAATATTAGGAACAGGGAACAGAAAGGTTTAGAGTTGTATTCACTGATTTTTGAGTCCGCAGTAAGCGGACTTCGTTTGTTTAACTTAGATTTCTAATTATTCCTAAGAAAATCTTAACAAAAAGCCTCTGATCTTGAGGGTTGAGAGTTTCTATAATAGAACAAGGGTTGTCATGATTCGCTGCTCCAAACCAGTTCGTTGTTGGGCTTGAAACTCTACCTATAGCTCGAAACTGTAACTATAAAATGAATCATTATTTTTTTCTTTATCAAAACTTTATGTCGATTTTAAAAAAACAGTTTTATACTGAAACTAAAGACACATCAAGAACATCTTTCAATTTCACCAGACCAAACATTCTATTCCTGAAATGGGAAAGAATTTTATTGTCATTTTTTCTAGCAACAATCACCCGAATTGAGTCATGATTTCAGAAAAAATCGAATTTGACGGCAGAGTATTTGTTCCGACTGAAGAATCACTCACATCAGAATGGCCCTGTGTTGTTAATGAACGACCCCAACCTACTTTAACCCTCAAAGATGATGATTTATTTTTAATTACAGATACCTTGGGAAATATCACCCAATTTTCAGGCGATGACCGCCAAGCCAGCTTAGGATTATTTTGTCATGACACCCGTTTTCTGTCTCGATTAGAATTACAAATTGCCGGACAAGCCCCTATTCTTCTAAGTAGTGATGCTCAAAAAGGATTTGCCTTATCCGTATTATGTGCAAATCCAAAAATTAACGAACAAATTCCCGCCGAAACCATTGGAGTCGAACGGGAAATTGTCTTAAATGGCGGATTATTTGAAGAAATTAAAGTCACGAATTATAGTACATCTGCCGTTCAATTTGAAATCAGCCTTAGTTTTGGTTCCGATTTTGTTGATTTATTTGAAATTCGGGGTTTTAATCGTGACCGACAAGGACGACTATTTAAACGTCAAATTGACCGCCCTCAACCATTAGAAACAGAAGACCTAGAATCTGCCAGTATTAAACCTGAAAATGGGCATCAAGAAATTAATTTAGCCTATCAAGGTTTAGATGGCAGTTTCATGGAATCTCGCATCCAATTTGTTCATGAACAACCGAATTTTATTAAAAAAAATACGGCAATTTGGCAATTAAATTTAGAATCCCACGAAACTCAAATTATTGGTTATCGCTTACAAATGTTAACCAATAATCGCCACACTTCTGCCGTTAATGCCCCCTTAACCTTAGTTCAAGCCAAAGCCGCAGAATTACTAGAAGAACAACAATGGTGGACATCTGTCACCCGAATTCGGTCTAATAATCGGGAATTTAATCGCGTCATTGAACAAGCCGAACAAGACATTTATTTATTACGTCAAACGTTCGGAAAAGAAAAAGGAGTCTCCGCCGGAGTCCCTTGGTTTTCCTGTTTATTTGGTCGAGATTCTATTATTACGGCTTCTCAAACTTTAATTCTTGACCCCGAAATTGCCCGGTCTACCTTAACCATCTTAGCGCAACATCAAGGTAAAAGTTATGACGATTGGCGAGATGAAGAACCGGGCAAAATTCTTCATGAATTGCGAATGGGAGAAATGGCAAGGTGTCAAGAAGTTCCCCACACTCCCTATTATGGAACCGTTGACGCAACGCCCCTTTGGTTAATGTTATATGCCGAATATTTTGCCTGGACACAAGACACCGAAACCCTAGAAAAATTATGGCCGAATGCACGGGCGGCGATGGATTGGATTGATGCTAAATGTCAAGAAAATAGCTACCTTTCTTATTTTCGGAAATCCTCCAGAGGGTTAGTTAATCAAGGTTGGAAAGATTCAGGGGATTGTATTGTTAAACGAGATGGAACTTTAGCCGTTGCTCCCATTGCCTTATGTGAAGTTCAAGCCTATGTTTATGCGGCCAAAGTGCGAATGGCTGAAATTGCCAAAATGCGAAAACGAATCGATTTAGCCGACCGTTGGCAAGAAGAAGCGCGACAACTGAAAATGCGATTTAATCGAGATTTTTGGTTAAAAGATTTGGATTTTTGTGCCTTAGCTTTAGATGGAGAAGGACAACCCGTTGATAGTATTAGTTCTAACCCCGGTCACTGTTTACAATTAGGAATTTTAACCCCAGAAAATGCCAAAAGTGTAGCCGAACGATTATTAGCCCCGGATATGTTTAGCGGTTGGGGAATTCGTACCCTCAGCAGTCTTTCTCCGGCTTATAATCCGATGGGATATCATACAGGTTCAGTTTGGCCCCATGATAATAGTTTAATTGCATTAGGATTGCGATCCATTGGATTTATTGATCAAGCTTTTGAAGTCGCCCAAGGGTTATTTGATATGACAATGCAACAACCCTTACAACGACCCCCAGAATTATTCTGTGGTTTTCCTCGCATTGAAGGTAGCGCCCCGGTTACCTATCCCGTTGCTTGTTCACCCCAAGCTTGGGCGAGTGGAAGTATTTTTCAACTGTTACAAATGATGATGAATTTAGTTCCTAATGCGTCTAGTAATCACCTGAGAATTATTGACCCATCCCTACCGGAATCGATTAATCATATCTCGGTTCATAACTTAAAAATTGGTTCGACGGTTATTGATTTAGAATTTGAACGAGATCAGGACGAAAATGCTACCGCTTGTCGAGTTCTGAAAAAACGAGGAAATCTCCGAGTCGTCATTGAAGCCTAACTTTGTGGCGGTTCAAACAATCCGATTTCATTCTTCTTTTTTAGGCGGATTTAGCAATCTCTTAATCAATAGCAACAGAAGCATTAGTCAGGAAAAAGGCTGATGAACACTAACGTAAAAACGACTTTTTCTTTCTGTTCTCGATTTCCTGCTATGACTAAGATTTTACAGAATCCGCCTTCAGTATCAATTCAAAAACAGCTTTAACTTTCTTCTGAGACCGCTTTCCGTTTCAACGGTTTAGCAATCGGTTCTCGACGGAGAGATGGCGGAGGTGCGTCCGATTGTTGTTGGAACTTCGGTTTATAAGGAGGACGAGAACCCGCGTTAGAATAACCTTGACCCGGTTGTCTTCGGGGGCCAGCTTTTGGGAAGGGAGGTTTGCGCTTTTTAGCTCCAATAAAGCCAATATCATGACTTTCTTGAATCACTAAATAATCTTCCTGCAATTGAACGTGCAAATCGCAGAAATGACCCACGGCTTTCATCCCAGCAATTCCCATCAGTTTAAGTTTAAAAAACTTGGGTTTATCATTCTCTTTTCGAGGAGATTGGCGAATTTTTACAATGACATATTTTTCAGCTTCTTGAGATTGATAAACTACCTCACCTCGAATTGAAAAATAACCTTGCTCAACCTGGGGTAATACTTCTGTTTTTTCTCCTAATTCTGCTAATAGACTCTTGGAAGTGCCAGAAACTTCACTAACATTTTCGGATTCATCAGAACGGAGGGTTTCCGGTTCCCAAACCCCCATAATTTGAACGTGCAAATTTCCTTCTTGTTGGCGTGTCCGAGGATAAACCACCCAAAGATGATCTTGATCCAAGTCAATATGTTTTTTCACCAAACTCATGACCCGACCTAATAACACGGCATCGAGAAGTTTACCTTCACTGGTGAGTAAGGTTCCTTGGGTAAATTGATCCGCAGAGGCGATATATCGACCATGAACTAATCCAATGGCCCGATATTGACGGGCTTCACTTGGCGGCGGAATCGGATGTTGCCAAAGACGTTCCACAGCATCAGAACGATCGGCAGTATCGGCAGTATCCGCCTCTAATTCTTCGCTGTCACTCATTTCCACTTCACCAGAAACATCAGTAACGGGGGTTAAGTCAGCACTCTCTGGTTCGGGTAGTGTTGCTTCTGGCTGTTCTAAGATGACACTTTCACTTGCGTTCGGTGCATCAACACGGACTTCTTTAGACATATTCACGGCTGGCTCAGACACTGGCGTTGAGCGGGAAGAACGTTTAGATTGAGAGGATCGATTGGGAGAAGGACTCATAAAACCTCTTAGCGGAGACACATCCCTTGTGGGAGCGAGGACATGGCCAACCCACCTATTTTTCCTAATATTAGGAAAGCGAATGGTTTGGCACTCAAACTTAACTCACGGATCAACACTATCAGGACATTTCAACATTTGCACCCCTTCTTGAGGAAGAGGAAACAGAACAGCTACATTAACCTTGATTGTTTTAATCAACAATCCAGGTGAAATGACGCTGACTTCAAAACCGTCACCTAGGGTTGATATCGGTCAAAATTAGGTTGTGATTCCAAGTTTAAGCGCCTGGGGTTGCCATTACCATTGATCTTGAATAACTTGCCTATTGTACTGAATCCAAAGGTGCATCGGAAAAATCCGTAGGCTTTCTCCATCAAGGGCTGAGGTCGTGAAAATCAAGTTAAGTTGTAGTCTCTGGCTTCTGTTAACATATTAGCTGCAAGGAAATTGGCCTAATAAGTGCAGGATTGAGGTTTCATGGTAGATAAACGTCGTGGGTTCGTGGGTGTGGTGTTGGTGTTAGCGGTGATTGCCTTTGTCGGATTTTCGATGGGGCCACTGATTAGTGGAATTGTGGAAAATAATCAATCCAAACGACAACCGGCTCCAGCACCAACCCAATCGGCTCAAACAGCTAAACAATCGGATTTACAAGCTCAAGCTCGTGGTTATGAGTTAGTTTTGCAGCGAGAGCCCGATAACGAAACGGCTTTGAAAGGTTTATTGCAAGCTAAATTAGAACTGATTCGGTTTAAACAAGCTGAGATTAAGGATGTGATTGAACCCTTAGAAAAATTAGCAAAAAAACATCCTGAAGATACTCGCTACAGTATTCTTTTAGCCCAAGCGAAAGCTTATACCGGAGATCAAGAAAGTGCCGCCCAAACCTATCGCACCGTTTTAGCGAGTCAACCCGGAGATATTCAGGCGTTACAAGGGTTAGCCAATCTTTTCTTACAACAAAAACGTCCTGAAGCCGCCATTGGATTATTACAAGATACCCTCCAATCAGCCACCAATCTCAATCAAACTACACCCGGAACCATTGATGAATTGTCGGTGCAGTTGATTTTGGGGCAGGTTTACGCCGAAGATCAACGTTATGATGAAGCCCTGGCTATTTACGATGAAGCGATTAAGAATAACGAACAAGATTTTCGTCCCGTTTTTGCTAAAGCTTTAGTTTTGAAAGAACAAGGAAATACAGAAGAAGCTGAACCGTTATTTGTTAAAGCGGTTGATTTAGCCCCCGCCGCTTATAAAGATCAAATTCAGAAACAAGCTGGAAAAACTATTGCTCCTGCTAAGTCGCCGGAAACCCCAACCAACTCGGCTCCCGCTACGGAGATTCCTGAACCTCGACCTTCGGCCCCAGAATCTAATAACTAATTCATAGAATAGAAAGTCGTACAAACATTAATTTTAATGATGATGAACTTAAAACGTTTAGGTCATGTGGCCATTTGTGTCAACGATATTGAATCCGCCGCTCAGTTTTATCAAAACTTAGGAATGGATTTGGTCTGGAAGGATGCAGACTGGGCTTATTTAAAAGCGGGTGACGATGGATTAGCCTTACTCAGTCCTGGTTATGATCAAGCAGGCCCCCATTTTGGCTTTGTGTTTAACGAACGTCGCGAAATGGAAACCGCCTATGAAGCTTTAAAAGCCCAAGGAATTCCGGTCACGGCGATTCATGAACATCGAGATGGTACGGCTTCTTTTTATGGTCGTGATCCTGACGGAAATGGCTTTGAATACCTGTATGAACCCAGTAAATGAGTCAAGAAAACAAAGGTTGTACTAAAAAATGATGTTTCAAAAAATGAGGCTGGGAACTCGTCGCAGTTCGCGATTTTATGCTTGGGCTGAGGTGGATTGGTGGTTGATGGGTAGTTGTCTGACCTTGACTGTATTCGCGGGTATTATGATCCGCAGTGTGGAATTAAATCAAGGGTTAACCGATTGGTGGCAACATTGGGTGACAGGAGGGGTTGGTTTAACTTTAGCATTGATTTTTTCCCGATGTCGTTATGAACGTTTAATTAAGTGGAGATGGGTGATTTATGGTGTCACCAATTTATCATTAATTGCCGTACAAATTATTGGAACAACGGCGTTAGGAGCGCAACGTTGGATTAATATTGCCGGGTTTCATGTTCAACCTTCGGAATTTGCCAAAGTCGGAATTATTATTACCTTGGCTGCCTTACTTCAAGAGTTAAGAACACCCAATTTAGGAGATATGATTCGGATTTTAGCAATCGCAGGAGTTCCTTGGGGATTAGTCTTTATTGAACCCAATTTAGGAACGTCTTTAGTTTTTGGTGCGATTACGGTCGGGATGATGTATTGGGGAAATATTCATCCGGGCTGGTTAATTTTGTTGGTGTCTCCGGTGATCACCGCCATTGTTTTTAATATCTCTCTTCCAGTCGGAATTGTTTGGGCAATTTTGATGGGTTTTGTTGGGTGGTGGAGTCTTCCTTTACGATGGTTAACCGGGCCCCTGGCTTTATTCGCAAATTTAGGCGCGGGACAATTAAGCCATATTTTATGGAATGTTCTGCAAGATTATCAAAAAATGCGGTTAATTGGCTTTTTAAATCCTGAACAAGATCCGTTAGGAAGTGGTTATCATTTAATTCAATCTCGAATTGCCATTGGTTCGGGACAATTATATGGTCGGGGACTTTATCAAGGCACTCAAACTCAATTGAATTTTATTCCTGAACAACACACTGACTTTATTTTTTCAGCCATTGGGGAAGAATTGGGTTTTATTGGTTGTTTGGTGACATTAGGTTTATTTTGGTTTATCTGTTTACGTTTAGTCATGATTGCTCAAACCGCTAAAGATTCTTTTGGGTCTTTAATTGCCATTGGGGTTTTGTGTATGTTGTTGTTTCAGGTTTTTGTTAATATTGGGATGAATATTGGTTTAGCTCCTGTTACCGGAATTCCTCTACCGTTTTTAAGTTATGGTCGATCTTCATTACTGAGTATTTGGATTGCCATCGGAATCGTCCAATCCGTTGCTAACCAACGACAACGCATTAAATTTTAAGGATTAGCGTCCGTTTTAAATCGGGAAAAGGGATCAGAATTTTTTGCAATTGGTCATAGGAATCATAAACAGTGTACTGTTTAATTTTTAGGATCAATTTTTATTGTTAACCTAATTTTTTGTGAACCATGAAACGATTATTATCAGTTGTTTTTCTAGGATCTTTGATCGCTAATTTTACGGTTAGTATGAATTCGAGTTTTGCACAACCCGCAACAGTGATTAGCCAAAATGTTAAATGTAAACCAGATGGCAATACCTTAGAAATGAGAAAATGTGCCGATGATCAATATGCATGGAAATCTAACCAATGTTTCTGGGTGGGGGATTGCTTATAGACCCCAAGTTGAGAATTTAACAGGTCTAACAAAAAACTATGAAGTACAATTTTTTACAAGACATACCCAAACATTTTACCAACCTTATTTAGAATCTAATTTTAACGATTTGATAG
>NZ_JBJUDF010000322.1:0-4983 GCF_046067725.1 Planktothrix sp. | reverse complement strand
AAAGAAGCGGTTATTGAGTAGCTGTTCGCCTCCGGCTACCGTTGGAGGTTCCCCTGGACGGAGTTTGCGGTACAGTTCCATTAAGGCATCGTCTTCTGTAAATTCCCCTTCCCGTTCAATGGTTTTTTCAAAGTATTCGGGATGGCGCAACGCATCAAAAATTTCGTTATTCGTCAGTCCCAAGGCTTTTAATAAAACTTGGGCAGAGAGTTTGCGGGTTTTATCAATTCTGACCCACACTAAATCATTTTTATCGGTTTCAAATTTTAACCAAGCTCCTCGGTTCGGAATTAAAGAAGCACTATAAGTTCGTCGTCCGTTTTTATCAATTTCAGATTTATAATAAACCCCCGGACTTCTGACAATTTGATTAACAATAACCCGTTCTGCTCCGTTGATGATAAAGGTTCCCCGTTCAGTCATCAAGGGTAAGTCTCCAATAAAGACTTCTTGTTCTTTAATTTCTCCAGTTTCTTTATTAATTAAACGAGTCGGAACATACATTTGCACGGCGTAGGTACTATCCCGCCGTTTCGCTTCATCAACATCATATTTGGGGCGTTTGAGTTTATAATCTTTCGCTAAAAAATGCAGTTCCAGTTTACCGGTATAGTCGGTAATGGGTGAAAAACTTTCCAATTCTTCAATCAGCCCCGCTTCCAAAAACCAACGAAAGCTTGACCGTTGAATTTCAATTAAGTCAGGAAGCAAAAAAGTAGGTTCGTTGTGGGTTAGATTTGTCATTGGTTCTTTGGATGAAAGAATGATTTCGGGTGTTGACGGTTGACGGTTGACAGTTAACGGTTAACTGTCTGCGAATCTTAATTTGAGAAGTAACTGTGGAGTTAGGGAAGATTTTAATGTCATTTTTTCCTCTTAATAATTAATGTTTTATCCTTGATAATGGCAACGTTTTTATCATCCTAAATATTCTTAAAAGTCAACCGCCAACCGTTAATAATCAAGAGTCAACTGCTCACAAACGAAACAGTTGACGGGCGTTATTAGTGGTTTGTTGACTAATGGTTTCTAGGGGAACATTTCGCAATTGGGCAACGGTTTCGGCGACATGACGCACAAAAGCGGGTTCATTTCGTTTACCGCGCTTAGGAACAGGAGCTAGAAACGGACAGTCCGTTTCGATTAAAATTCGATCACAAGGAACTTGACGAGCGCATTCCTGAATGGCGATCGCCGTTTGAAAGGTTACGGTTCCGCTAAAGCTGATATACAACCCTAACGCCAGAAACTCCTCTTGTTCTTCCGGGGTTCCTCCCCAACAGTGCATAACCCCCGAAACTTTTCCCCGTTGTTGCCAAAATTGCTTTAATAAGGGAATCATCGTAGCCGCTGCATCCCGACAATGAATAATCACCGGTTGATTCAAGCGATAAGCAATCTCTAGCTGTTCGGTGAACACCTGGATTTGTTCATCTCGGTTATCCGCTTTGTAAAAATCAAGCCCCATTTCTCCAATTGCAACAACTCGATCATCCGATTGAGCCAGTTGGATAATAGTTTGTGCTGAGGTAGAATTCCAAAGTTTAGCATCCAATGGATGTAACCCAACGGCAAAGCTGAGTTCAGGCACTTGATTGGCTATCTCCTGAATCTCCTGAAATTCTCCGGGGTGAACACAGGAATGCACTAAATGAACGACTCCCGCTTCCTGCCATCTCTGTCGAATTGCCTCTAGGTCGGATGCCAATTCTTTGAAATTAATATGGACGTGGGTATCGATCAATTGCATAGTGCTGCACAAAACTTGACTAAACGGATTGAAGCCTGACTATCTAACTCGAAATGATGCACTCGTTGAGAGTTTACCTCCTCCTAATCACCTCATAAATCAGTTATGTGTGACTCAGTTATCCGTTTTGCAAGTGATAGGATTTTGACCAGCATTGTCTTTCTGGTTTTCCTTTGACAATGACTAACCCTTAATTCTTGAACAAGTTGAGTTAGTACCTGTCCTAGTGCGTCTCTTTAACTGATCACGGATGAGTTAGGCCGCAACATTTTGGTGACGTTTTAAGGCTCTTGCCAAGCGAGATTTTTTGCGTGCCCCATTATTTGGATGCAGAACGCCTCGTTTGACCGCTTTGTCAATTTTGCTAAAGGCAGCCGACATTTGTTGATTAACAGCAGCGAGATTATCGCTTGTTGGGTCGGAGCCGTATTGATCAACAAGGAGCAGACACTTTTTCATTAAGGTTTTAACGGCTGACTTATAAGATTTGTTACGCAACCGATTGCGCTCTGCAATTTCGACGCGTTTGACAGCAGATTTAATATTGGCCATAGGTTCTGGATGAAGAAAACGCAGGTATTCGGATTAAAGATACTAAAGTTACAGACCTACTACTATAGCATTTATTTTGTCAAATTCAACCCTACTTCCTATGCACTCACAGGAAGCATCAAAAAAATTATGACTCTGGCATTCTAGCAAAAAAAATCGGTTTCACGCCCTGTCCGAGTCATGACGGGTTTTTATGCTATACTGGGCATGAATCCCCTGACTGTTGGCAAGGAAGCAAGGGGGATAAATTCTAAACGGCGGTCAGTTTGACCCAGCCCTTAGAATGTGAATCCTTGTTGTCTGTTCCTTATTATTTCGGCCCTAATTTCTTAAGGTTGGCACTCCGAATCACCATGCTGCGAATTATTACTCAGTGGGTTGAAGCACAAGCTGAATTGCGACGGATCTCTGACCGTACCCATGATGACACGATGCTCCATAAAGAAGCAACGGTGCGGGAAGTGCTGCAAACAGTTCGGCGTCAAGGGGATAAAGCACTCCTCCACTATACGGAAGAATTTGATCAAAAGACATTAACCTTGGATGAATTGCGGGTGAGTGGTTCGGAGTTGGACGCAGCTTACCAGCAAGTTTCTAAGGAATTATTAAATGCCATCCAGTTAGCTCGCCAACAAATTGAGGCGTTTCATCGTCAACGCATTCCTAAGTCTTGGGTGCAGTTTGGGGATGATGATATTGTTTTAGGAAAACGCTTTACTCCGGTTGACCGGGCTGGATTGTATGTACCGGGGGGGAAAGCGTCCTATCCGAGTACCGTGTTAATGAATGCGGTTCCGGCTCAGGTGGCGAAAGTACCTCGAATTGTGATGGTGACTCCCCCAGGGCCGGATCATAAAATTAATCCGGCCGTGTTGGTCGCGGCTCAGGAAGCGGGAGTTCATGAAATTTATCGGGTTGGAGGGGCTCAGGCGGTGGCTGCCTTAGCGTATGGTACAGAAACGATCCCGAAAGTTGATGTGATTACTGGCCCTGGTAATATTTATGTGACCTTGGCGAAAAAATTGGTCTATGGCACGGTGGGAATTGATTCCCTGGCGGGGCCATCGGAAGTGTTGGTGATTGCAGATAGTGTGGCGAACCCGGTTCATGTGGCGGCGGATTTACTCGCACAAGCCGAACATGATACCTTAGCGGCGGCAATTTTATTAACAACGGATTCAGCCTTAGCGCGGCAAGTGGTGGCGGAGGTGGAACGACAGTTAGTGAATCATCCTCGACGCACCTTAACGGAAAAAGCGATCGCCCATTATGGTTTAGTGGTGGTGGTAGAATCCTTGGAGGCGGCGGCTCAATTATCGAATGAGTTTGCCCCGGAACACTTGGAATTAGAAGTGGCGGAACCTTGGGATTTACTCGAAAGTATTCGTCATGCGGGAGCCATCTTTTTAGGCTGTTCAACACCGGAAGCGGTAGGGGATTATTTAGCTGGCCCTAACCATACTTTACCCACATCGGGGGCGGCGCGTTATGCTTCGGCGTTGGGGGTCGAAACCTTTATGAAACATTCCAGTTTAATCCAATATTCTCCGACCGCTTTACAGAAGGTGGCGGGAGCCATTCAGGCGTTAACAACGGCTGAAGGTCTTCCGTCTCATGGGGAGTCGGTACGTTTGAGAACGGAACCTTAAAATTGATAACTTCTATCAATCTTCTGTTGGGATGTGTCACGTCTTGCCTTTAGAATGGGAGTTTGAGTTCTATTAGATTTCCAGTTCACGAGTGTTTCATATTGTTTAGAGGAGACGTTGCTGTGCTGAATACGATTTTGGTTGCTGTGGATGATTCACCGACTGCGAAGTTCGTGATTGAGGCACTGGGTCAACTGCAATTGCAACCCACAACCAACGTGATCTTCTCTCATGTTGTACCAACGGTGGCATCGGATTTTGATATTGTGGCGGATAAACCTCATTTGGGGAGTGATGAATTCCCTTATCGTCATATTGAAAAGCAACTGCGAGGTTATCAAGATCAGTTAGATTGTCAAAGTGAGATTGAGATTGTGGTCGGTGACCCGGCAGAGGAAATTATTCGGTTAGCGAATATTTATAAAGCCGATTTGATTATGATTGGCAGTCGGGGACTAACGGGAGTGAAACGCATTTTAGAAGGGTCTGTTAGTTCTATGGTGGTTTCGGAGGCAAATTGTTCAGTTTTGGTGGTTAAGGAAAAGGAAATTGAGGGTTAGTGGGGGATTGCGATCGCACCCCCTTATTTAAGTATCAATTTAAGGCTTGCTTATAATAAAAATAAGAAAAATCCTCTTTTAAAAAAAGGAGAAACTAGCGATTAGGCATTGTTAAATTCCAGCGAGGGAACGGACTTTTCTGTATATAATGTATGAAGTGCCGATTCTGTGGATCTGGGGATTGCAATGGACAAAAGTAAACGCATCGCAACGATTATCAAACAGCGTCAACCTTTAGCTGAGAAAATTGAGCAAGTCACAGAGAACTTACAAACGTTGTTCAAGATGCTGTCCCAAGTCGAAAGTTATCAGCGTCAAGTCATTAGTAAAGTAGATGATCCTCAGATTAGGGGACAAATTAAAGAAATTGATTGTTCAGAAATTCAGTTAAATATTGTTTCTGAGATTGAAGCATTAACTAAGCTAAAAAATCGCTTTTCCCGTGATACCCTGAATATTGGTGTTGTAGGAC
>NZ_JBJUDF010000321.1:0-7787 GCF_046067725.1 Planktothrix sp. | reverse complement strand
TTCCTCTTGGAGTGACCTCGTTAAGGAATATAACATAATGTCAAGAATTATTGCAAGTGCTTAACAATTTCTGGAAACTCCTTCCGACTCAGAGGATTGCCATCGACGAGATCCTCCTACAATAAAAAAAGATGTTAATCTATTTTCTATACGATATTTATATCTTATTTTAGAACGATTTTGATTTCCCATCATCTGTTCAAAATCTAAACAATGAATCGCATCTTCAGATAAAGCTTGGCAAGGACGAACTGTACATTTTAAGCGGTAATCTCCCGTAAAAAATACACATCGAGTACAAGGAATATTATGCAGGCGCTGTAGTCCTGTTAATCCACTCACGGGGTGACAACCCCGTCAAAAACCTGAGCTAGAGGGAATGGAGCCAAATTGCGGTAAAAAAGATGGGGTAGTATTCGTGAAAAGCCCCATCAAGTGAAAATAATTCCTCAATTTGACCAATAGATGGAGAGAATTACACTCGCTTGTCTGAGTTGGGTTTATTGCCAGAAACTCGTTTTTACTTGAGAGGTGTTAAAGTTACAAAACAAAAAGGATTTGGTAAATTGAATGTAGCTGCTTATTGGAAACGTAAATATAAAGGGAAGGGGGAGAAAGAAGGATGGTATCTTTTAACAAATTTGGGAGATTTAAAAGCTGTAATCTCTGCTTTTAAATGTCGAAGTGGGATTGAGGCGATGTTTAAAGATTCTAAGAGTGGGGGTTATAATTTAGAAAAAACTCAAGCATCTGAGCACCGTTTAAATAACTTAATTCTACTCATCGCTCTGGCTTACAGTTGTGCGATTCTTCAGGGTCAACAGATTAAAAGGAAGGGGATTCAAAACTATGTAGGTCGGCTAAAGGAATTTCGGCGATCGCTACGCCGTCACAGCAGTTTTTGGATTGGGTTATATAGCCAATCTTGGATGATAGGAATGGAGTTTTTTCAACAAATTGTCAATGAATTAATGCTGATAAGACGTAACAAGTTGCCTTTTTTTCAAAGGGGGTTAAGGGCTATGTCCTTGATTTTATCAACCTTTTAACGGGGTTGTCACCCCGTCAGATTTCTGGGACTATGGATTCATTTATTTATAATTACTTGCAATAATTAGTCCAGAGCAGCTTCAGGCTTAATGATTTAAAGCGTGTAGACGGGGAATTGTGACTGCAATCAGAAAAATTCCAAATTGAGTGGTGACAATACTCGGCCCAGAAGGCAGGTTAAAGACGGCAGAAATCACCATTCCTACCATCGCACTGAATCCTCCTAGTCCAGCCGATAGGATAATATAGCTACTAAAAGTCCGACTTAATAAACGGGCTGCACAAGCCGGGATCACCACAAAAGCACTAACTAATAACACGCCAATAGATTTAATTGAGATTCCGACTACTAAAGATAATAAAATAATAAAAGTACAGCGATGAAAAGACACTGAAACACCCCGAATTTTAGCCAAGGGTTCATGTAATGTAATCAACATTTGTGTTCGCCATGTTCCCCCAATAAATCCACAACAAATCATTAATAAAATACTGCTAAAAATTAAATCCAGTGGTCGGACTGCTAAGATATCCCCAAATAATAATTGATTAATTCCGCCTTTATATTGTCCGACAAAGCTTAAAATAATAATGGCGATCGCTAAAGAAGACGAATAAACAATATTTAATAACGCATCTGTCCATAATCGAGTTTTTTCCAATAAATAGGTCACTCCTAATGCAAATAAAACCGCAAAAGGAAGTAACACGACGGATGGATTTAGCCCCAATAATAAGCCAATACTGACCCCCAACAATGCTGAATGTCCTAACGCATCACTAAAAAAAGATAACTGTCGCAAAATCGTAAAACTACCTAACATTCCCCCCATTAAACCCGTCATCACCCCACTGATTACAGCACGCTGCATAAAAGGCAGTTGAAACAAGCTAATAATTCGCGCAGTTTCCGCTTCAATATTCATAATTTTCTCTTCCCAGTTCAACCATCAATCCAACTTTCGTCTTAATTCTTAATTCTTAATTGTTAGTAATAGCGTTGAAACCCCGTTAATTCCCCTTGATAAATCTGGGAAAGAGAATCAGGAGACAAAACCAACTCAGGCGTTCCTTGACATAGCAACGTCCGATTTAAACAAAGAACGCGATCGCAATGATGCCGCACCCGCTCTAAATCATGGGAAATCTGCAAAATCGTCCAACCTTCCTCTCGTTTTAATTGCGCCAGCAGATTATAAAACTCCGATTCCCCCCGCACATCCAATCCCGCCTGAGCTTCATCCAGAATCAACAATCGTCGAGGGCGAACCAAACAATAAGCCAACAAAACCCGCTTCAGTTCACCCCCCGACAGCCCACTAATCAGTTGCTTTCTCAAATAAGTTACATCAACTCTCTGCAAAGCCGCTTGAACAGCATCATGGCGTTTTTTCCCATTAGTCCAAGGCAACTGAAAACCCAATTGATCCCACCCCAAACCCACCAATTCTTCAACCGTCATGGGAATCCGTCGATCAAATAGAAAATTTTGGGGCAAATAAGCAATTTGTTGACGGATCATTGCAGGGAGAAAACCTGTAGAACTCAGGGGGTAATCAAGGATAAAAATTTCTCCCACTTGTCGCAGTAAAATTCCTAATATCGCTTGTACCAAGGTACTTTTCCCCCCACCATTGGGGCCGATAATCGCCGTATCAGTTCCCGCTTCTAAGCAGAAAGAAACATCTTCAACGGCTAGATAAGTTTCTCGATAAACAGTTAATCGATTAACCGTTAAAACAATATTGTTCAACTCCACCTCCTAAAACCGCAAACCCACAGGAGTAGCAATTCTCAGTGGCAATAACGATTGATTTTGTTTTTCCGTAAAAGCAAAAGCCAGATTTTTAGCATTCTGACGCATCGTTGTAATATAGTAATCCGGTTGTAATGCTTCAACGCCTCCGGTTTCCAATGGATCAAAAGTGCTGACTCCAACATTCAAATCTTGAGCCAATGCGTTAAACACCGATCGGCCTTGGGGTTCGGTTAACAAGGTTTTGAGATGGGTATTTTCTACGGTATCCATCACCCGCTTGACATCCTCTGGCGAAGGTTTTTCTTCAGGAATATCCACCAAAAATTCTGCTTTCAAGTTGTAACTATCCGCAAAGTAGGGGGCAAAGTCATGAAAAGCGACAAAGGTTTGACCCGAATAAGGTCGCAACATTTGAGCGGTTTCTGCATCCAGTTTTTGTAACTGTTGAATATAAGCAGCCGCATTAGTGGTATAAATTGCTTTTCCAGAGGGGTCAGTCGCGATTAAACCATCTCGGATGTTTTCAACTTGACGAATAGCCCGTTTGGGATCAAGCCAGATATGGGGGTTATATTCTCCATGATCATGATGATGATCCCCTCCATGATCATGATTATGTTCTTTTCCAAGATCATTCGATAATAATTTAATGCCCTGACTGGTATCAATAATTTTTAGGTGGGGATTTTCCGCATTTTTAATCAGATTTTCAAGAAATTGTTCCATATCTAAGCCGTTTTTCACCAAAACATCCGCTTCAGCAATGATTTGAGCGTCTCCTGGTTTGGCTTGATAATCGTGGGGGCCAACATTGGTGGGAAGCAGTTGAACGACTTCTGCGCGGCTACCGACGACCGCTTTTGTAAATTGGGTCATGGGTAAAAATGTGGTCACAACTCGTAATTCAGCCTTAGCCGTCGGGGTTGCTGTCCCAGCCGATTGTCCTTGAAGGGTTTCTGAATTGGGAGTTGGGAAATTAGGCGCGCAACTGCTGGAGGCGATCGCCATTGTTGAGACCAAAAAGATTGAGAAGCGATCAAGCCAAGATTTAGCCAATGGGATGATCGCTGTCTGCGTCTCAGGAGAGTCAAGCCTTGAAGATTTGAAGGATGGCATTGTTTTAAAATGATAATCATTATCATTTTAGTATAATAGAGGAACTTGGCACCCTCAAGAGTTGATTATTTTCCAGCAATTTTCAACCCCTCTCGATAATGAGCAATCGCAGTAATCACAGCAACCGCAAAATAAAAAATCCGAATTCCCCAAAAACAAATCGCCATAATCACGGTAATTAAAGTGGGAGGAATCCCACTCACCCGAACGAATTTAGAATTCACTTGTTTTTCTAAGCGTTCCAATTCTTGCATCTGAACTTGTCGGGTTGGAATCATCGGAAATTGTCCAGTATAGACATAAAAACCGAAGACCCCATCGTAATGAATTCGGCGTTTTAAAAAGTGATCTGCAATGATTTTAGCTTCGGGAAACGAAAGATCATCATCCTTAGCAAGATCTCCGACCCAAAGATTGTATTTGACAATCTGAGGTACTGATAAAATAATGGGAATTAAAAGAATTAGGAAACAAGTAGTAATTTTTCGAGCATTGGAAGTGGGTAACAAACCCGTTGCTAATCCCAATCCCATCCCGACAATTGCAAAGACCAAAATATTGAGTAAATCAATAATTTCTAACCCCCGAAGTAAATCCCCAAACATAAAAATCGGGTAAATAAATTGATGGGCGAGTTTGAGGACTAGAACTTTAATGGCGATCGCCACTCCTGTGAGAACAACGACACAGAAGACAAACAGGAAAGCGCATACAATATAAACCGTAATGGTCTTCAGTCGTTTGAAGAAATTCATTGAACGGATTTAGAGGGTGAAGGTTGAGCAGGGGAAGACGTTAAAGTGAACTGGGCGAGTTGGGTAATTTGGGCAATTTCCATTTCTGAAGGCAAGGGTTGGCCTTCAGTGTGTAACCATAACAGATACTCAATATTTCCGGCAGGCCCTTGGATGGGCGACCAGGTTAAACCTCGATATTGCCATCCTAATGACAGGGCGACACAACCCACTTGAAAGATAGCACGGGCTTGATCTTGACAATCTCGGACAACACCTTTTTTGCCCACCCGTTCTTTCCCAACTTCAAATTGAGGTTTTACTAACAGTACCACTTCTCGATTCGGCTTTAACAATGGCCACAACGCAGGTAGGATTTTGGTTAAGGAAATAAAAGATACATCAACAACGGCAAAATCCGCATATTTTTCTGTAGAGGTATCCGATGTAACATTTAAATCTCCGTACAATTGACCTGCAGTTAAATAGCGGAGGTTAGTCCGTTCTTTCAAAATCACTCGCCGATCGTTTCTAATTCCCCAGTCTACTTGCCCATACCCAACATCAACGCCATAAACCTGTTGCGCTCCCGCTTGTAATAAACAATCCGTAAACCCCCCTGTGGAAATTCCCCCATCCAAACAAATCCGATTAGCCACATCAATTTTAAATTCCCTCAACGCTTTAGCCAGTTTTTCACCCCCTCTGGACACAAACCGCGATCGCTGTTTCACATCAATTTCCGCTTCAGAATCAACTTCCGTTCCCGGTTTATCAATCACCTGTCGATTCACTAAAACCTCTCCCGCCCGGATTAATCGTTGAGCCTGTTGGCGGGACTCGCATAAATTGCGCTCTACTAATAACGTATCGAGTCGTTGCTTCACGAAGATCTTAAATCGGGAGTAAACAATAGGGAATAGCTGAACTGGAAGAGAAATACGGGGTGAGGTTTGTTACATTAATCACTGCTATTACTTAGTTTGGGGTCGATTGGACACATTTTCAAGCCGCATTAAGATCGCCTTCATTCAGGATTTGATCCCCCCAAGCCCTGGATTGGGAATTAGGAGGATGTCCATCCCGACCGTGTAAAAATGATCATAAAAATGGCATCACCCTAGAAACTCCTGACAGATCAATCAAAATCGTTCATCTGATAGGAGGAGTAACCAGGAACAGTGCGCGCCGAATTCAAAGAGCGCGATTGCATTGGAATCGCTAAAAAAATTAAGTGAGGGATTAAATATCCTGTTCACCCAATTCTCGAATTAAATGATCAAAAGGTTGTTCTAAATAATCACCCGTAGGTAAACCTGCGGATGCGACTTGTTCAGCAACTAAATCTTTCAGAATTCCGATGCCAAACACGGTAGGGCCAACGGGAACATTTAAAGAATTGTAAGTTTCCCGTAACCCTTGCAGTACCCGTTCATCTAAAACATCCATATCGCCCGCTACCAGCGCATAGGTCGCATAACGCAGATAATAGTCCATATCCCGTAAACAAGCTGCATAACGACGAGTCGTGTAAGCATTGCCACCCGGACGAATTAACTCAGGAACTTGAGCAAATAAAGTCGAAGCCGCTTGTTTGACCAAAGTCGCCGCATTACTATTGATCACAGCCGCTGCTTGAACTCTGGCTGTACCGGTTGAAAAATAGGACTTCAGTTGATCGATGGCATCTCGATCCAAATACCGACCGGTTCTGTCGTAATTTTTTATTAAGCTTGTAACGGCGTCTCGCATGAAGGCTATCTCCTTTATAATATCTTTCAATTATTCTGAAGCCGCGACGTGCTGTATTGTAGCACTCAATACAAAACTTAATCAATCTGAGTCACTATGATCAGCCAGTCGCTTTGTCAGACCAACTGTCAAGCCCTTCAGAGATAATCAGTATTTTTGAGGAGATATTCATTCATGTCTGAGACTGCCCAAGAGGTCTTGTCGATGATCGAAGACCAAGGGATTCAAATGATTGACTTGAAATTCGTGGATATGCTAGGAACCTGGCAGCATCTAACGGTACACAACAGCCAAATCGATGAATCCTCCTTTACAGATGGTGTACCGTTTGATGGTTCTAGTATTCGCGGTTGGAAAGCCATTAACGAATCCGATATGTCAATGGTGTTAGATCCGAAAACAGCTTGGATCGATCCCTTCATGGCAGAACCCACACTGAGCATTATTTGTAGTATTAAAGAACCCCGCACGGGGGAACCCTACAATCGTTGTCCCCGTGTGATTGCCCAGAAAGCCATTGATTATTTAATTTCAACTGGAATTGGCGATACAGCCTTCTTTGGCCCGGAAGCAGAATTTTTCATTTTTGATGATGTTCGCTTCGACCAAACCCAACATTGCGGCTATTACTATGTCGATTCCGTTGAAGGTCGTTGGAACTCTGGAAGAGAAGAAGCCGGTGGAAACTTAGCTTACAAACCCGGTTACAAAGAAGGATATTTCCCCGTCGCACCCACGGATACTTTCCAAGATATCCGTACTGAAATGTTGTTAACCATAGCCAAATGTGGTGTTCCCATTGAAAAACATCACCACGAAGTTGCTACGGGTGGACAGTGCGAACTCGGTTTCAAATTCGGTACCTTGATTGAAGCCGCCGATAATTTGATGATCTACAAATATGTGATCAAAAACGTCGGTAAAAAATACGGTCGCACCATCACCTTTATGCCCAAACCCATTTTTAACGATAACGGGTCTGGGATGCACACTCACCAATCTATCTGGAAAGATGGTCAACCTCTGTTCGCAGGAGATAAATATGCTGGATTCAGCGATATGGGCCTGTGGTACATCGGCGGAATTCTCAAACACGCTCCCGCGTTGTTGGCTTTCACCAACCCCAGCACCAACTCCTACAAACGCTTAGTTCCTGGGTTTGAAGCTCCGGTGAACTTGGCTTACTCTCAAGGAAACCGTTCGGCTTCGGTGCGGATTCCTCTATCTGGAAACAACCCTAAAGCCAAACGCTTAGAGTTCCGGTGTCCTGATGCGACCGCTAACCCCTATATGGCCTTTGCGGCTATGCTCTGTGCGGGACTCGATGGGATTAAGAACCAAATTGATCCCGGTGAGCCTTTGGATGTGGACATCTA
>NZ_JBJUDF010000320.1:0-8931 GCF_046067725.1 Planktothrix sp. | reverse complement strand
GGTTATGCAAGGGGGAAATTGCCACTGCAACTTTAGTGATACATGAGTTATTATTTGGTTGTTTACGGCTTCCTGATTCAAAGAGAAGGCAAGATTTGGAGGATTATATTAGGAATGTGGTTTTGGCACAGTTACCTTTGTTTGATTATGATTTAAAGGCGGCAAAATATCACGCACAGGAAAGAGCAAGATTGTCTAAAGTGGGAAAAATACCTGCTTTTGGTGATGGACAGATTGCTGCTATTGCGTTTACTAATAATTTAGTTTTAGTAACTAATAATGTTTCTGATTTTCAATATTTTAATAGGTTGAGAATAGAGAATTGGTTTAATATTAGTGAAGGTGGGGTTTGAGTTATGAGTGAGTGGAAAGAGACAGAAATAGGTTTAATTCCTAAAGATTGGGAAGTGGCTGAATTAGGTAAAATAGCAGATGTTACAAAATTAGCTGGCTTTGAATTTACTGAATATATTGAATATATTGAAGGCGGGGAAATCATCGCTTTAAGAGCATTGAATGTTAGGAATGGAGAATTAGATTTAAACGATGTAAAAACAATTTCAAAAAATGCCTCAGATTCTTTAGTAAGGTCTAAGCTATATAAAAATGATATATTATTTACTTATGTTGGAGCCAATATCGGACAATTTGCTTTAGTGGATGCCGATGACAAGTACCATTTAGCACCTAATATTTGCAGAATTAGAGTATCTAACGAGTTTTACACATATTTTTTATTTAGTTATTTTAGAACAGAAACATTTAAAAAAATAGTTAATAAATATGTAGTTGGAAGTTCACAACCTACACTTCCAATGAAAAATATTAGACAAATAACTGTTCCTTATCCTTCTAAAGCAGAACAAAAACAAATAGCTGATATTCTATCCTGTCTCGACAACAAAATAGACAACCTCCGTCGCCAAAACGAAACCCTAGAAAAAATAGCACAAACGCTGTTTAAGCATTGGTTTATTGACTTTGAATTTCCCAACGATGACGGCAAACCTTATAAATCATCCGGTGGTGCGATGGTTGCTTCTGAGTTGGGGGATATTCCCGAAGGGTGGCGTGTTGGGAAGTTGGGGGAAGTAGCTGATATTACTTCTAGCAAACGTATTTTTCAATCAGAATATCAAGATTCAGGAGTTCCATTTTATCGTTCTAAAGAAATTATAGAGTTATCTTTAGGACAATCAATAAGCACTGAATTGTATATAAGCTTAGAAAAGTTTAATGAAATAAAGGAAAAATTTAGTATTCCTCAAGAAGGTGACATTTTACTAACTTCTGTGGGTACAATTGGTATTTCTTATATAGTCAGAAAAAATGATTATTTTTATTTTAAAGATGGAAATTTAACATGGATAAAAAACTTTAGGAATGGATTTAATGGTATATTAATTTATTTCTGGCTAAAAGATGAGTTAACACAGCAACAAATTAAAGTTAGTACAATTGGTAGCACTCAAAAAGCTTTAACAATTCAAGCATTAAATAATTTAACGCTAATTATATATAACCCATTAGTTTTATCAAAATTAATACCATTTTTTGTTCCTATTTACCGAAAAATTGAGCAGAATACTAATCAAATCCAAACCCTAACTAAAACCCGTGACACTCTATTACCTAAATTAATGAGTGGTCAAATTAGGGTTAAGGAAGGTGAGAGTATAATAGAGGAGGAGTAAAACCATGAGAATATATTTAGATACCAGTGTATATAATCGCCCTTATGATGACCAAACACAAGCTAAAATATACCTAGAGACTCAAGCTGTCCTAATCATCCTTAATTTAATAGAAACCCAACAGATAGAATCCGTAAACTCATCAGTATTAGAATATGAAAATCAGAAAAACCCAGTTCTTATCATCCAAACAGCTATTAAGAAATACCTCACCGAAGCTAGTTTATTTCAACCTCTAAATGAAACCATCAGGCAAAGAGCAAAACAACTGGAAACAGAAGGCATAAAGCCCATAGATGCCCTTCACGTTGCTAGTTTTGAATCTTCAAAAAGTAATTATTTTATCACTTGTGATAAACGACTACTCAACCGTTGTCAAGCCCTAGCCATCCCAGCCATTAATCCTATTAATTTTATCGAGGAGTTAGATGATGAAAATTAATCTTAACAACGACCAACAAATTATAGATGAAGTCTTTAATATTTTAATCGAAAATTTAGACCCTTCTAAAATCAGCCGTTTTTGGGCAATTTGTAACTTAGGAAGTGGGGAATATTCCGAACTCAAAGACAAACTCTTTGCTGGAGAAACCGTTGATAGTCTTTATGAAAAAATCCAAGCACAAGAAAACAATGATTAAACTACAGAAGAATTTCTAAACTTTGCCCGCTTTCTCGATCAAATATAATCTTAAATTATGGCATTTACCACCGAAGACGAAATCGAACTTTACAACCTAGAACTACTTGAAACCCTCGGTTACAAGTATCAATATGGTTATGATATTCAACCGGAAGGTCAACACTCAGAACGAGAAACTTTTAGTGATATCTTGTTAAAAGATAGGCTGAAAAATGCCATCGCCAAGCTTAACCCTGATATTCCCTTAGAAGCTAGAGAAGAAGCCTTTCAACAAATTACAACCCTGAACACTCCTGACCTTCTCAATAATAACGAAACGTTCCATCAATACCTAACAGAAGGAATAGATATTGAGTATCAATGGAATGGAGAAAGCAGAGGCGGTAAGGTTTGGTTAATTGACTTTAATCATCCTGAAAATAACGAATTTTTAGCCGTTAATCAATATAAAATTATTGAAGATAACCACAACCGCAGACCGGATATTATTTTATTGATTAATGGTTTACCCTTGGTTGTCATTGAACTCAAAAATGCTTCTGATGAACAAGCTGATTTGAAAGCAGCTTACAATCAATTACAAACTTATAAACGAGAAATTCCGAGTTTATTTACCTACAATGCTTTATTAATTATTTCCGATGGTTTAGAAGCTCGTGTGGGGTCACTCTCGGCTGATTTTAACCGTTTTCTGGCTTGGAAAACCCCCAACGGTCAACAAGATTCTAACCGCAATGAATTAGAAATTTTAACCAACGGTATCCTCAATAAAACCACACTTCTCGACTTTATCCGGCATTTTACGGTTTTTGAAAAAGTTAAATTTGTTAACCCTGAAACCCAAGTTACAACCCTACAAACCGTTAAGAAAATTGCAGCTTATCATCAATATTATGCCGTTAATAAAGCTGTTGAATCCGTTTTAGAAGCAGTGATTAGGGGAGATTCTAAAGGGGGTGTCGTTTGGCATACCCAAGGAAGCGGTAAATCTCTGACAATGGTTTTTTTAACGGGAAAATTAGTATTAAAACTCAATAACCCGACGGTTGTTGTTTTAACCGATAGAAATGATTTAGATGACCAACTATTTGATACCTTTGCTGGCTGTCGTCAACTGTTACGTCAAGACCCCCAACAAGCAGAAAATCGCGCCCAAGTTCGAGAGCTTTTAACCGTTGATTCTGGGGGGATTGTATTTACAACAGTACAGAAATTCTCACCCGAAAATAACGAAACCTCTTATTCTGAAATCAGCAAACGCTCTAATATTATTGTCTTAGCCGATGAAGCTCACCGCAGTCAGTACGGCTTTAATCTTAAACAAATTGACCTCAAAGATGCAGAAAAAAATGTTATCGGGAAACAGACAAAAAAAGGCTTTGCTCAGTATATGCGGGATGCTCTCCCCCATGCTACTTTTGTCGGGTTTACCGGAACTCCTGTAGAACAAACTGATAAAAATACCCCGGCTGTTTTTGGGAATTATATTGATATTTATGATATTGCTCAAGCGGTGAAAGATGGAGCAACAGTTCCCATTTATTATGAAAGTCGGTTAGTGAAAGTACACCTCGATGAGAAAGGAAAAAAACTGTTAGATGAACTCGATGATGATTTGCAATATGAAGACTTCAGCACTACTCAAAAAGCTAAAGCGAATCAAACCCAATTAGAAGCTATTATCGGTTCTACCAAACGGTTAAAAATGATTGCTAAGGATATTATTACCCACTTTGAACACCGACAAAGAGTTAACCGGGGTAAAGGAATGATCGTTACAATGAGTCGTCGCATTGCTGCTGATCTTTACGAGAATATTGTTAAATTGCGTCCTGACTGGCATAGTGATACTCTCCATAATGGCAATATTAAAGTAGTGATGACAACCGCAGCATCCGATGAGGAAAAACTCGTTAAACACCACACCCGTAAAAAAGACCGTCAAATTCTTGCTCAACGCCTCAAAGACCCCGATAATTCCCTAGAATTAGTCATTGTTTGTGATATGTGGTTAACGGGTTTTGATGCCCCTTGTCTGCATACAATGTACATTGATAAATCGTTAAAAGCCCATAATTTAATGCAAGCGATCGCCCGAATTAACCGAGTTTATTTTGAGAAAACTGGAGGGTTAATTGTTGATTATTTAGGGTTAAATCATGAACTCAAAAACGCCCTTTCTTTTTATTCTCAAAGTGGGGGCAAAGGTGATCTTTATAGTGACCAAGAAGAAGCCGTTAATATTTTTCTAGCTAAGTTAGAAATTGTGGAACAAATCATGGCGGGTTGTCCTTATCAAGATTATTTTACAGCCTCCACAGGAGAAAAACTAAATTTATTAAAAACCGCCACAAATTATATTGCTGACCCGTCTGTTAAAACTCCCTTTCAAAATGCGGTTGTTGCCCTTTCTAAAGCATTTTCTCTAGCAGTTCCCCATCCTGATGTGCTTAGAGAAGCGGAAAAAGTGTCTTTTTTCCAAGCTATTCAAGCCAGTTTGAGGAAGTTAGAACCCAGTGATGGAGGTGTGAGTAACACTGAAATTGAAACCGCCATTCGTCAAGTCGTAGACCAAGCGCTTGTTTCTAGTGCGGTGATTAATATTTTTGATGAAATTGGAATTAAGAATCCTGATATTTCCATTATTTCTGATGAATTTATGGAAGAAGTGCAGGGAATGGAACATAAAAATTTAGCCGTTGAATTATTAACTCGTTTATTAAAAGATGAGGTAAAAGCCAAAAGTCGTACGAATATTGTTCAAAGTCGCAAACTGTCAGAAATGGTAGAAGAAGCGTTGCGAAGATATCAAAATCAAGTGATTAGTGTAACGGATATTATTGAGGAATTATTAGGAATTGCTAAGGATACCCAAGCTGCCAATAAACGGGGGGAAGAATTACAATTAGAACCTTATGAATTAGCCTTTTATGATGCTCTCGCTCAAAATGAAAGTGCTACAGAAGTAATGGGGGTTGAAAAGTTACGAGAATTAGCAATTGTTTTAGTTCAAAGAATTCGGCAGAATGCAACAATTGATTGGAATTTGAAAGACAGCGTTAGAGCTAGAATCAAAGTGATGGTTAAACGCTTACTGAATCAATATGGTTATCCCCCTGATATGCAGGCGTTAGCCACTGAATTAGTATTAGAACAAGCAAAAGTATTCACCGAGTTTGTGGTGGTATGAAATCCTTAACGATTTGAATCTATCCTCAGATAGAAAATAGGAATTACTCTTGAGCATTAGCATTCCTCAACTGTTGAACAACCGATTTATAACCATTAAATTCAGCTAACATTAAAGCCGTATATCCCCCCTGATTTTTTTGATTAATATCTGCACCAAACTGAATTAATAATTTAACCGTTTCTTCATAACCCTTTGCAGCCGCCCACATTAACGCTGTTGAACCGGAATTATCTTTTAAATTAAAATCGGCTCCTCGATTTAACAAGACCTGAACTATCCTCAGATCCCCCCGCATCGCTGCTTTCATTAAAGCGGTTTTCCCCTGGTCTGCACAACCATTAATATCGGCTCCCGCCTCTAATAAAATCTCAATTAATTCTATATTACCCGATTGAATAGCAACCGTTAATATTGTTTCTCCGAATACTTTATTATTTAAAATATGAGATAAATTTTCTTGTTTTAATGATTGAATTAATTTCTTAAAAATAGAAGAATAACCTTGTAAAATTGCCACCATTAGGGGCGTATCACCCAACCGATTTTTAACATCGACTTTCGCCCCCCAATTTAATAATAATTCTACCAACTCTAAATGACCTTCAACCACAGCTAAATTTAAAGCCGTTTCTCCATCTTGATCTTGAAGATTAAGATCAGCACCCGCTTCTAATAATAATTCTGCGATCGCAACATGACCCGCCGCCGCAGCCGCCATTAACGCCGTTCCCCCATCATTATTGATCCGATTAATATCAGCACCCGCCCCTAATAAAACTTGAACTAATTCCAAATTTCCACCATCAACCGCTAACATTAATGGGGTTTCTCCCTCGCGGTTACAAACATTCACATCTACCCCAGATTCTAATAAAATTTGTACCGCTTGTATCCCTTGTTGTTGAATTGCTTGTAACAGTAATAAACCCACTTTTGAATCAGAATTTTCCTTCTTCAGCAAAACCTCAACAATCGATAAATGTCCCTGAGATAATGCTAATTTTAAAGCCGTATCTCGATCTTGATCTTCAATGGTAACATCAGCACCCGCCCTTAATAATAAATCAACCATTTCGATATCACCCTTAACAGACGCCACCATCAACGCCGTACTTCCATCTTCATTTTTGGCATTAATATGAGCTCCCCGTTCAATTAATAAACGAACCACATCTAATTGATGATGAGCCGCCGCCAACATTAACGCCGTCATGCCATAGCGTTTACTGGCATAATTAATATTGGCTCCTTTATCGATCAAAATTCGAGCAATTTCGGTATATCCCTTCGTCGCCGCCAACATTAAGGCGCTAATCCCTTCTTTATCCTTCGCATTCGGATTAACACCCCTATAGAGTAACGCGCGGGTGTTAATCAGATTCCCTGTTTTAACAGCATGAATCAATTGATTGTATTGTTGAGTTGCGCCCATATTGGGTTTCGGGGGTTAGAGTAGGGGTGTGAACACTTCTCCAGAATCTTCGCAGGCAGATCAAAAAAGATCAAGTGTTCCCAGACGATTAGGCGTGACGGGTAAGGCTGAACTGGTGTATGCTAAGTTTTATTAAGTTTTATGAATTCCTCAGAGAACACTATGGACTTGCCGATTCCAGCATCAATTAAACCTTGGCTGAACTTCTTTCACCCTCTGCTGATGTGGGTTTTATTGGGATTATCCGTTTATGCGATGTATTTGGGGGTGCAAATTCGTCGTACCCGTGAAGCCCAAGGAGACACCAAAAAAGAATTAATTAAAGGAAAATTTAATCTTAAACATCACCAAATCGGTTCTCTGCTGTTAGCGTTGATGGTTTTGGGAACCATTGGAGGCATGGGCGTAACTTATATTAACAATGGCAAACTATTTGTTGGCCCCCACCTGTTAGCCGGACTGGGAATGACCGCCATGATAGCCGTTTCTGCTTCCTTAACCCCCTATATGCAAAAAGGAGCCGATTGGGCTAGAGTTAGCCACATTGCGCTCAATACCCTAATTCTAGGACTCTTTGCGTGGCAAGCTGTCACCGGAATGGAAATCGTACAACGAATTATTAGCAATATGTAATTCCTACGGGCGGGAAAACCCCGCCCCTACAAAATAACCGATTAAGACGCTTTGGCTTCTTCAATGAAACTCACAGAATTAACTCGATAGCCGTAAAAATTAATTTGATAATCCGTAATTTTCACGCCCGTTTGTTGTTCAACTAAAGTTAATAATTCTGGGGGTAATTCAATATGGATATCTAAAATTTGATCCGTATCCAAACAATGAACATGAGAATGGGAATCGCTGATATGACCATATAAACGACCATCAGAGCGTTCCACACACTCAATAATATTTTCACGGGATAAAGCTTCTAAATTTTGATAAACCGATGTATGACCAATCGCTTTTCCCTGTTGATTTAATCGATCATAAATGTCCCTAGCGGACAAATGTTCCTGAGCTTGCCAAAGTAACTCTAAAATTAAACGGCGCTGACGACTGAGCCGCATCCCTCTGGCTTGACAAGAATTTATGGCATCTTCTAAAGAACGAATCGGTTTCACTACTCTCGCCTCAGTTTATTTATCTAATCTAAATAAGTTTTGAGATAACAGATTAAACACTCACACTATACTTCTATTCTATCTTAAGAATTTTAACCAACTTCAGTTATCCCCTCCCCTCTAAAATGAATCTTAAATCGACAGCAACAAAGGTTGACATTGAATGGCAATTACAATAACGCTAAATTCTGAGCAAGTAAATCATTTAGATTTGTCCCCGGTTCAAACCGTGATTGATCCCCTCCTCGAAAACAGCGAGATTACCGCTTATGAACAGCAAATTCGCTTCGTCATCAACTATTCTCGTGACCCAGAAGACCCCAGAGAAATCTCTGAAGTTCCTGAAGTCCGATTATGGTTCATTCGCCTCGATGCTTACTATCCTTGGTTTCCCTTCGTTTTGGACTGGAAATCCGGTGAATTAGCTCGTTATGTCGCCATGTTAGTTCCTCACCAATTCCATCGTAGCGAAGGCATCCAATATAACCCCGAAGCCCTAGAAATCTTTTTAATGCAAAAAATCTTTATCCTCAACCACTGGCTCACCCAACACAACCTCTCCCCCAAATCCCGCCTCATGTCCATCGCCCAAATGCTCGGCTACGACCTCGATGATTCCTTCTTTGAACATATTGTTAGGGAATAGGGAACAGGGAACAGAAATTTCTCCCCCTGCCTCCCCTGCCCCTCTTCTCCCCCTACTCCCCAGGGCTGTTTCATTCTCTCTCAAAAACCTTTGTGACCTAACCCCCCAGCCCCCTTCCCTAATAGGGAAGGGGGAGTAATTAATGATTTTTGATGTTTAATAGTAATAATTAGTCCCCCCTCTCCTTGCAGGAGAGGGG
>NZ_JBJUDF010000319.1:0-14395 GCF_046067725.1 Planktothrix sp. | reverse complement strand
AGATACCTTAAAAGCTGGAGCCGGATTATGTGAACGGTCGGCGGTGGAGTTTTTAGTGAATCACGCTCCTGAATGTATTCATCGTTTAGTAGAATTAGGAGTGGCGTTTGATCGTCATCAACATCAATTAGCTCTAACCTTGGAAGCTGCCCATTCCCGTCATCGTGTCGTACACGCCACCGACACCACAGGACGTGCTGTAGTTACCACCTTAACAGAACGAGTCTTAGAACAGCCTAATATTAAAATTATTTCTCCCGCCTTTGCGTTAGATTTGTGGATAGATGCAGAGACTCAGCGCTGTCAAGGCATGAGTTTGATTCATGATCAAACCATTTATTGGGTCAAAGCTCGTGCTGTGGTCTTAGCAACCGGAGGAGGCGGTCAAGTGTTTGCTCATACGACGAACCCGGCTGTTAGTACTGGAGATGGAGTCGCTATTGCTTGGAGAGCCGGAGCATTACTGCGAGATTTAGAGTTTTTCCAATTTCACCCCACCGCCTTAAACCAACCCGGAGCACCGCGATTTTTAATTAGTGAAGCGGTTCGCGGAGAAGGCGCTTACTTAATTGATTCTCAGGGTCGGCGATTTGTCTTTGATTATGATGAACGGGGTGAATTAGCACCGAGAGATGTGGTCAGTCGGGCAATTTTTAACCATTTGCAACAGTTACGTCAACAACCGGGAAGCAATGGGAAAAAAGTATGGTTAGATTTACGGTCAATTCCCCCTGAGAAAGTGCGTTATCGATTTCCCAATATTATTCAAGTCTGCCAACAATGGGGGATTGATATCTTAAATGAACCTATTCCTGTCACCCCAGCGGCTCACTATTGGATGGGGGGAATTGTCACGAATACCCAAGGGTTAACGTCCATCCCTGGACTTTATGCAGTGGGTGAAACCGCCAGCACTGGAGTGCATGGAGCTAATCGTTTAGCGAGTAATTCTTTGCTAGAATGTATTGTGTTTGGATCTCAATTAGCATCGATGGAAGATGTTAATATTCCCCAAACTGAGTGGCATCGAGTTTCTTCCCCACAGGAAATCCAACCGGAAATTGTACCCGGCTTCAACTGGGAAGAACAATATGCTACAATTGAAACAATTAGAACCCACTTGCCCCAGATCCTTTGGCAAAGTGCTGGGATTTGTCGCCAGTCTGATCACTTAGCGGAGGCATTAACTCAGGTGAAAGCATGGTCTGGAGAATTTTCTGCTTTACCGATTAGCCAATTTTTATCTAATCTCAAGTCGGGTAACTTGACTCATTTAAAAATGCCAGGTATTGATCACAATCACTTAAAACTCTGGGGGGAAACTCGTAATCTACTCACAATTGGCGAGTTAATTTTGAAGAGTGCAGGGTTTCGCCTAGAAAGTCGTGGTAGCCATTATCGACAAGATTATCCCCAGTCAGACCCAAGCTGGCAAGTCCATACTTTAATTCAAAACAATCAAATCTGGAAATCACCGCCAATTCGCTATTAAGTTCGTGAGCCTGAACCTTCTCCTTCCGGTGCATCTCCCGTCGGAGGAGGAACATACTGACAAATCAACTTTGAAGCTTGCAGACCGTTACTGAGTTCATCTAAATTAACCTGGGTGAGCGACCCCGACTTAATGATGAGAGCAGAAAGCAAGGCAATACTTAAGGGTAAACAGCTAACCCATACTCGTGTTTTTAGTGTGAAGCTAGAATCCACAACCGTTTTACCCCCTAATTAAACCTTTGATATTTCAACCAGGGCAGCCAACGATAACAAAACTGCCTTCATGGTTCAAGTATATCAATTATATTCCGTATTTACACTGAGTCTTTTGGGAGACTTGTTGACAAACTGTCCAATTTTGCAACGGAGTCAAGTTAATCATTACCTTTGTATAAAAGATTTTCAGAATTTAACATAAAATCGTCGGTTAATTCATCGGTAAATATACAGTTGTGCTTGACTTAAACATTAGCAAACTCATACAAATTTTTTCCAGCCGTTTTAGCCCGATACATGGCTGTATCCGCTAATTTAATCAAGGTTT
The DNA here is from genome assembly GCF_046067725.1 of Planktothrix sp. Lineage (NCBI taxonomy): Bacteria > Bacillati > Cyanobacteriota > Cyanophyceae > Oscillatoriales > Microcoleaceae > Planktothrix > Planktothrix sp. Next base: position 12,357 of record NZ_JBJUDF010000319.1, on the reverse strand, counting down.
CTTGATCTTGGGTATCCGTTGGATAAAAACTAATTCCAATGCTTGTTGTAATCGAGAGATGATGTCCTTCTAAGACGATTTCTTGAGTAATCGTATCGAGGATTTTTTGAGCGACTCTAGCTGCATCTGATTTACTGGGAATCCCCGGAAGAATAACTGTAAACTCATCCCCTCCTAATCGGGAAACGGTATCACTTCCCCGTAAACACCCCTTCAGTCGATTCGCAACGGTTTTTAAGAGTAAATCTCCAATATGATGTCCCTGATGGTCATTGACATCCTTAAAGTCATTTAAGTCTAAAAACAAAAGCGCGACTAAACGATTTTGACTTTCAGCCCATTCTAAGGATTGACTTAACCGTTCATTAAATAGGGTGCGGTTGGGAAGTCCTGTTAAGGGGTCATGTTCGGCGGAAACCCGCAATTCTGCATTGGAGCGTTTGAGTTCAGCGGCAATTTGTTTTAAATTATCTTCTAACAATTTGCGTTCGGTAATATCCCGAATTACCCCGACTAAAAATAAATTTCCGGCGGCATCTTGGTGAAGCGATCGCTTGGTTGCAATATAATGAGTTACACCATAAGCATCGGTTAATTGTTCTTCATTTTCTTGTTCCCAACTGGTATGAAAGGCAAGTTCATCTTGTTGACGGAACAGTTCTGCTTCATGTTTAGGAAACAGTTCGGCATCATCTTTGTCCATTAATACGTTTAAAGGATAACCGACAAATTTAGCATAAGCTTGATTCAATACAATTTTTTGATGATCTTTATTTTTAACAAAAATCGGGTCTGGAATTGTATTAATAATACTTTGTAAAAAATCAGTTGAACGTTTTAACTCTCCTTGTAAATGGGCAAAATGGGCGATAATAACTCCCGCAGATCCTACTAACACTAAATTAGCTGGGATGACCGGAATCCACCACCCTTGAAGAAATGCTAAATAAGTTACTCCCGTGATTCCAATGGTAATTAAAATAATTAAACCCAGAGAATGACCTGGAGATTGAAGTTTCCAACTTAAGGCGGCTCCCACCCAAGACCAGCCAAAAATCCAAAGCCATTCTAAAGGTTCTGGTAAAACTTTAATTAAGCTGCGACCATCTAAAACGGCACTAATAATTTGACTGGTTAATTGAGCTTGCAGTTCAACGCCATAAATCGGTGTAGACGCTTTAAAAACGCCATCACTATAGGATGTAAATTCTAAATCTTTAACGCTAGGAGCCATCGAACCAATCACAATAATTCGATCTTTAATCGATTCAGGTGGAACTCGATTTTCTAAAATATCGCCCATCGAAACTCTCGGAAACGTTCCCCCTGGCCCCCGCAAATTAACCAAAAATTGATAACCACTATCACTAGCCCTAACATAACCGCCATCATTCGGTTTAAACCAATGAAATACCGTATTTCCAAGTTGTAATTCTTGGGGATTTTTCGGAGAAGGTCGATCTTTAATTCCTTCTTTCTCCAGATAGATTAAAGCGAGTTTTAAGGCAAAACTGGTATTAACTTTTCCATCACGTCCATTAATATATAATAAACTTCGTCGGACTTTGCTGTCAGCATCTCGCGCTAAATTATTAAATCCAATTTGGTTGTTATTTTCTAAAAGGGAAGGCGGGTCAACTTTAGAGTTTCTCTCAGTTTCTAAAAATTCAATTCCAACTAAATTCGGAATTGTTTTAAAGGCTTTTTCTAATTCGGCTTTTCCAGGTTCAATGGCTAAATCTCGATAAATATCTAAACCAATGGCACGGGGTTGAGCTTGATTAATTGTTTGTAAAAGTTGAGCTAGAATTCGATCTGAAGTGGGAAATCCATATTTTTGTAAATCTTTTTCATCAATTCCAATAATTAAAATCCGCTCATCAACAGGTTCAAGGGGACGCCAACGAAAATATTGATCATACAAAGCCCATTCCGAAGGTTGCAATACTCCTAACAGCCGAATCAAAATCACTGCTGCCGCTACACTAGAGGAGGTCACTAAGACTCGACCTTCTTGCGATAACCAGCGTTTTAAGGCAGGGACAAGTTGACGATGAGAACCTTTAAGTCTCTTGAACATTGAAGTTAACCATCCTGCTTTTAGATTGGAATTGAGCTAATTTACACAGATCAAAGGACAAGAAGATGGGATGGGGAGGTAGGGAAGGCAGGGAGGGCAGGGGAAGCAGGGAACGCAAGGGAGGCAGGGGAGGGTAGGGGAGGAAAGTAGAAAAAAATGCTCCTCATCTCTCCTCGCTCCTCGATAATACAATTGAATTCGAGTACGGTAGATTATAAAATTTCTAACAATTGGCACAGATTACGATTAACTACCTACCCAATGTCATGCTTAATGTTAATCAAAACTTAAAGTTTTGTTCACCCTGATAGTTAGATAATTCAGCTAATTTTTTGAGCGGTTGTAGTCCAGGGTAAAATTCACCGTTAATTTCCCAAGTTGGAAAACCTTTAATTCCTGCTGTTTCGCAAAGTTGAGTTTGGGAGTTTTTACCGTCAGGAGCACACTCAATGTAGTTAATGATAGCAAATGCTTGCTTGCCAAACAGTTGTTTTTGATCATAACAGTGGGGACACCAATAAGCCCCATATTCCTTAGCCCCAATTGCTGTTAAATGACGAGCTAAGGCGATTTCTGCTGGCCCTGATGTGGTTGTAATGGCTAACCCAACTTTTCCATTACTTTCATCAACAGAGGTGGGTGTATTGGCAACACTAACACTATTGTACAAACCTAAAGCCAGCAATCCTGTGAGCATCGCCACAACCAAACCGGATAACCAAAGCTGACCCACATCTTCCCAAGGGATACTGATTAACGTCAAAATAAATAACGTCAAACAGAATAATGCAGAGGCAATACAGTAGGGACAGATGGCTTGAATTTGGAAAAACAGCAGATACATTAAATAACTACTAAAACACACCATCGCTGTCGTCACAAGGAATAGTAGAAACCCAGTTTGAGCTTCAAGCTTTTGGCGACGGGACTTGTGAGTAACAGGATTGATTCTTAAGGGTAAAACAGCCAGAATGAGAACTGTTCCATAAGCTAATAATCCAAACAAGGTTAACGGTAAACCCCAAACACTTGCATAAGGACTATTAAGAACTTCATTACAACCGGAAGTGGGACAAACTGCCGTCCCACCCATCAGTTTAATTGCAGTTAAATAAATATTTTCGATCACACCAATTATAGCAATTCCAGCAATAATCGGTCGTGACCAGCGATGAATCCAAGGGGTAGAATGTCCGCGCATAAATCCAGGAGCAGTGATCAGTTATCAGTTATCAGTGTAGGAGTGAATTCGTTTTGACTCATCCGTCATTAGTGATCAGTTATCAGTTATCAGGGTCGGAGTGAATTCATAGACGGATGACAGATTACCGATTACTGATTACTGATGACAGGGGTTGGGTTATCTTGTTTCCAAGGAGAAGATACTGGGGGAGTCTCTAAACTTCGCCGGGTGATTTCCACAAACTGACTGACACGACTCGGATCAATCGGTTGATGAATCCGTCCATGACGTTTCAGAGAACTAGACACAATCACCCCATCGGCTGCTTGTATTAGGGTTCCCACATTTTCCCAATTTGCACCACTGCCAATAAAGACCGGGGTTCCCATTGCCGCCGCACGAGCTAGTTCTAAATCTTCTAAACTGGGGGGACTTCCGGTAGACCAACCGGAGAGAATCACCCCATCGGCTAACGCTCGTTCAATGGTTTCTTGGACGGCCGTGGTCAGATTCGGAGATCCCAAGGGGCGACCATGTTTAACTAAGACATCGGCTAAGATTTTGACATCACTGCCTAATTCCCGGCGATAACGTAACAGTTGATGGGCAGTGCCTTCAATAATGCCTTGGTCAGTTGCCATCACACCGTTCAACACATTGACACGGATAAACTGAGCACCTGCACAGGCAGCAATAGCTAAAGCACTTTGAGCATCATTCCTGAGCACATTAATCCCAATAGGCAGCGTCACTAAGTTCATAATTCGCTGCACAATCAGGGTCATGGCGCTGACAACGGCTGGGTCTACTTGATCTTTGGCAAAGGGAGCATCAAAAAAATTTTCAACGATAATACCGTTGACCCCCCCTGAAGCGAGAGCGGTTGCCTCTTGTTCAGCCCGGTCAATGACCGTTTTGAGATTCCCCCCCCAACGGGGAGAAGTCGGTAAAGGCAACAGGTGTACAACACCGATAATAGGATTTGGAGTTTTAAAGATTTGATCTAAGTCCACAGATTTACCTACGACCCCCCAAAATGTTCAGATGCCTTGTGGGAACAGGCATCTTGCCTGTAAAAGTACCAGCGATTGAGGGTGAGTCTCGAAATTAATAAAGACAGTACATTTTAGAATTCTATCGTTAAAGTGTGGAGGTAGAGGGGTGAAAATTGTCCTCGTTTTGTTAAGTATTTTGTTTGGGGTTTTAATTCTGGTAGAAATCGGGTTAAGGATTGGTTTTGGGTTCGGTTCTCCGGTACTGTACTTGGGGGAGGAGAAAATCGGTTATTTATTAGCCCCGAATCAAAAAACCCGGCGTTATGGGAACCGCATTGAAATTAATCAATATTCCATGCGAAGTGCTGCCATTACTGCGCTTCCGGTGGCGGGAGTCAGACGAGTTATGCTCTTGGGAGATTCCTTAGTGAATGGGGGATGGTGGACAGACCAATCTCAAATTCTTTCGGCGTTGATTAACCAACAACTTCAAGCTCTCTGGGGAACTGAAACAACCGTAGAAGTTCTGAATGTGGCGGCAAATTCTTGGGGGCCACCGAATCAATTCGCTTATTTACAACGGTTTGGAACTTTCGGGTCAGAGGTGATTGTGTTGTTGATCAACACTGATGATTTATTCTCTGCACCCCCGAATTCTGGGGTTGTAGGACGCGATCGCAACTATCCGAATACTAAACCTCCTCTTGCTTTGATCGAGGTGTTTAATCGCTATTTAAAACGGTCTGAACTGATCCCTCCAATAACACAACCTCAACTTTCTGACCCGGTAGGATATAATTTAGAAAAGATTCAAGCTATTCAAGCGATCGCCACTCAAAATCAAGCTAAATTTCTATTAGCCATGACTCCCTTATTAAGAGAACTTATAGAACCCGGATCACGAGATTATGAAATTAAAGCTCGTCAACGATTAACAGAATTCACTCAAGAAAAAAATTGGGTTTATATTGATTTTTTATCCCTGTTCCGAGAAACTCCAAACCCCGAAAAGTTATATCGAGATCATATCCATTTAAGCTCTGTTGGTAATCAATTAGTGAGTGAAACAATCAGTCATCGATTATAAGGTGTAAAGAGGGTTGGGTCTTCCAACCCATAAGGGTTTTGATCACCAATGATTGAGACTTGCTAGAGGGAACGGTCAACGTTGTTAATTAATTAATAAGGTCGATGAATTAAAATGGCATTCGGTTTCAGCGAGATTCCAAGCTTTACCATCTAATGCCATTTGTTCAATTAAACTCGCCAATCGTAAGGCTTTTAACGCTTGTTCTCCTCCAACAGAGGGTTGATTCCCTCCCCGCACACAATTAACAAAATGTTCTAATTCCGCGTGTAAAGGTTCAATATTACTCGTATGAACTTTTTCAATTAAGCCATCTTGACGATAGAGAACTTGTCCATAATCGGTAATATAATTAGCCGTTGTTTGTCGATGAATCAGAATTTCATTATTGAGAAAATCGGCTTCTGTTAAAGAATTTTTGCAATGGGCGACAATAGACCGTAATTTGCGATGGGTGACTTTACTACTAATTAAAGTTGCAACAACTCCGTTAGCAAAACCAAGCGTCGCCGTCACATAATCTAAATAACCTGAGTCGGAAGCGCGGCTACCACTAGCTGTTAATTTAACAACGGGAGCCGGAACTAAATCTAACATTAAATCAATATCATGAATCATTAAGTCCAAAACCACCGAAACATCATTAGCTCGGTTAGAATAGGGACTCATGCGACGGGCTTCTAAGGCTAAAACTTCTTCAGTTTTTAAGACTTTACTAAATTCTTGAAACGCGGGATTAAATCGTTCAATGTGACCGACTTGTAAAATCCGTTGATAATCGGCGGCGGCATTAACTAATAATTCTGCCTCGCTAATACTAGCTGCAATAGGTTTTTCAATTAAAACATGAACCCCAGCTTGTAAACAGGCCATTCCTACTGGATAGTGTAAGCGAGTCGGTACTGCAATACACACCGCATCAACCAAAGGTAAAAGATCTCGATAATCTTCAAAAAACCGAACACGGTATTTACTAGCCGTATCCAGTCCCCGCTCTACATTGACATCAGCAACGCCAACGAGTTCCACATCTTTGAGCATACTCAAGACGCGGGTGTGATGCTGTCCCATGTTACCCACCCCAATCACACCGACTTGGATGGGGTCAAGTTGATTTCTTCCGGTCATAGCAGTCGAATATCCAACGGACATCCTATTTTGCACTCCTCGATTCTCCTCCACCACAGAAATTAAGCCAATTAGCTATTCTCTGGATGTAAATCCATCCAGATACTATCACAGCCTTTGGTTTTGTAAAGAAATTTTAATTGTAAGGAATCAGAACCAGTAGTTTCTGGCTTGAGTTGAGGATGGAAAGGCAGAAAACGGCTGATTCCTAGCTCTGACGGTATTAACGGGTGATTAACCAAAGGTTGAACTATTCCAACCCCACATAAACCCTTTGGCATCGGCAAATTCAATATAAATTCGATCCATAGGAATGCCTAAAGTTTGGTTAATTTTTTGGCAAAAATCTTGACTCATGGCTTTGGTTTGATTGGGTTGCATTGTGCCAATACTTTTAATTTCCATATAACAAACGGGGTCAGTTGTTCCAGCAAAGGTCATGGAAATATCTGACTCAAACGCTGTCATCACGTAAGATTCCGGTTTTCCTAAATGTTGAGCTAAAGCCGAAGACAGACTTTTTAATAACATCTCAACATCAGATTTATTAAGTTGAGAAATAGAAGTTTTTACTTGAATTAAAGGCATAATCAGTACCCGAACTTAATGATTTACGCATTTCCTATTCCCTATTCCCTATTCCCTGTTCCCTATTTTACAAACGAATGAATTTTTCGATATCGCCGATAAAATTGTTTTTGGTGTAGACGACGAATCAAGTATAAACTGACCCAGTAACTCAGAATTGAACCAATGATAGCAATAATGAATGAGCCAACAAATAAAGCAATGATAAAATCTGTGCCTAAATCAAGGATATGATCAAAAGATAATGCTTGTTCTTGTTCTTGGGAGAGGGTAGGAAACCCTAACAACCATTGACCGATACGAAAATTCAACCAATAAATGGGAAGAGAGGTGACGGGGTTACTAACCCAAGTTCCCACAGCAGCTAATAATTTATGTCCTCGCAATAAGGTTGCTAAAGCGACTCCTAAAATCATTTGTAACCCAAAAAACGGAAACCAACCTGTAAAGACGCCCACCGCCAGACCTCTGGCTAAATATTCGGGTTTTCCTTGACGATGGATAAAACGACGATAAAAATACTTCCCCCCCTGACGCCATAACTTCTGAAGGGATTTCGGTCGAGATGCGGCGATTGTTTTTCGTTGTCGGTGCAACTCCATCAACGGTCGCATCAGATTATCCTCCTACGTCTTGCTTCAATGTTAATTTTAGCGGGTTTTCTAAACTTCTATCCGAGGGCCATTTTTATAGGGAGAGAATCCCAAATAGACAACTAAGGATTAACCGATTAAATTCACAAATTTTTCACAACTGAAGCCTATATTTAATATGATGAATGCCCTGATTAAGTAGGTGGGTGAGAAAATTGACAAGTATGTAACAAAAAGTTAACTTTGTTGTTGCTCCGAGTAAAATTGCATCGGTTGTGTACTGTAGTTTCCTCTTTTCCCCTAGCTTGAATACCCTGGATTACCGCATAGGGTAGGTCTAATTCATCCTCAAATGTTCGTCCTGATAGTTCATCTTTTTTGAGATGTTGTCACCCTAATTCAATCGGATTCATTTCCGAACAATATTTAGGTAAACAGAAAATATACAAACCCATACTTTATATTTATCTTTACATAGTTTCGTTTCTTCCTGCCTACCTACTGATTTAATCTTACCTGATGGGTTCAAACAAGAGCTATTAAACCGTGCAAAATCTGTCCATCTTGATGATAATCTCAGGTTGATTCTTTCTCTTATCCACGATTCTAACTTAGAGGTATAGCACTACCCATTAAAGTGTTGAAAATTATAACTTCCGAAACCCTTTGACTGCTGATTCTTAAGCTCTCCCCTGTTCGGTCTTCCCTGTTCGGTGTTCCTCGGTACGGGAATTGCGACTCGTAACAGTGTGAGTAACCCGCTCTGTTAAGGTTAAAATATGAAAAAATCTTATCCAAGATCTTAAAATCAAACCTTATTACTAAAAAAATTCGAGAAACTATGGGATTCTTTGATTCAGATATCGTTCAACAGGAAGCAAAACAGCTATTTGAAGATTATCAATCCATGATCAAACTCGGTGGCGACTATGGCAAGTTTGATCGTGAAGGCAAAAAACTCTATATTGAGCAGATGGAATCGATTATGGATCGTTACCGCATTTTTATGAAGCGGTTTGAATTATCCGAAGATTTCATGGCCCAGATGACCGTTGAACAGTTACGCACCCAACTCGGTCAGTTTGGCATTACCCCTGATCAAATGTTTGAACAAATGCACCGTACCCTAGAACGGATGAAGTCAGAACTGGAAAAACTGTCTTAACCTAGAGGCCTTCCCCTGAAAAAAAATCGGTGTGTCCCTGGGTTTATTTTGTTAAAATATTTGAAGCAGATTCTCGTGACTTTAACGGGAGTCCTCCTATTATGCCTGTGAATATCATTTTATGACAAACGTTCCTGTTTCTCGAATTCGTAACTTTTCTATTATTGCTCATATTGATCATGGCAAGTCTACCCTGGCGGATCGACTGTTGGAGGCGACGGGTGCGGTTCAAAAGCGAGAAATGAAGGAACAATTTCTCGACTCCATGGACTTAGAGCGAGAACGGGGAATTACCATTAAATTGCAAGCTGCCCGGATGAATTATAAAGCCGATGACGGTGAAGAGTATGTGTTAAATTTAATCGATACTCCGGGGCACGTTGACTTTTCTTATGAAGTGTCTCGGTCTTTAGCGGCTTGTGAAGGCGCCTTATTAGTGGTTGATGCGTCCCAAGGGGTAGAAGCTCAGACTTTAGCCAACGTTTATCTCGCGTTAGAAAATAATTTAGAAATTATTCCGGTTTTAAATAAAATTGATTTACCCGGAGCCGAACCCGATCGAATTAAAAGTGAAATTGAAGAAATTATTGGTTTAGATTGTTCGGGAGCGGTCTTAGCGTCAGCAAAAGAAGGGGTCGGAATTCATGAAATTTTAGAATCAATTGTACATTTAGTTCCGCCGCCTCAAGATACGGTTGATCAGAAATTACGGGCGTTAATTTTTGATAGTTATTATGATAGTTATCGTGGGGTAATTGTTTATTTCCGGGTGATGGATGGAACCGTTAAAAAAGGCGATCGCATCCGATTAATGGCATCAGGAAAAGAATATGAAATCGATGAAATCGGCGTTTTATCTCCGACTCAAACCCCCGTTAATGAACTTCATGCGGGAGAAGTGGGATATTTAGCTGCGGCCATTAAAGCCGTTGAAGATGCACGAGTTGGGGATACTATTACTTTAGCCAATAGTGCAGCAGCAGAAGCACTTCCTGGTTATACAGAAGCAAAACCGATGGTGTTTTGTGGATTATTTCCAACAGATTCTGATGAATATCCGAACTTAAAAGAAGCCTTAGAAAAACTCAAATTAAATGATGCAGCATTATCCTATGAACCGGAAACATCAAGTGCGATGGGGTTTGGTTTTCGATGTGGATTTTTAGGCTTACTGCACATGGAAATTGTGCAAGAACGGTTAGAACGAGAATATGATTTAGATTTAATTGTGACGTCTCCGTCGGTGGTTTATCAAGTTACTACCCAAAAAGGCGAAGTGATTATGGTGGATAACCCTAGTCATTTACCCGAACCCAACCACCGAGAAAAAATCGAAGAACCTTATGTGCGGGTGGAAATGATTACCCCAGAAGCTTATGTGGGGAGTTTAATGGAGTTGGCGCAGGGTCGGCGGGGTGAATTTAAAGATATGCGTTATTTAGCGCAGGGACGCACCACGTTAGTTTATGAAGTGCCCTTAGCGGAAGTGGTAACGGACTTTTTTGATCAGATGAAATCTCGTTCTCGTGGGTATGCGAGTATGGAATATCATCTGATTGGATATCGAGAAAATGCCTTAGTTAAACTCGATATTATGATTAATAAAGATCCGATCGATTCTTTAGCCATGATTGTTCACCGAGATAAAGCTTATCATGTTGGACGAGCTATGGTGGAAAAACTCAAAGAATTGATTCCCCGTCATCAATTTAAAGTTCCCATTCAAGCCACAATTGGTTCTAAAGTCATCGCCAGTGAGCATATTCCAGCGCTCAGAAAAGATGTGTTAGCGAAATGTTATGGCGGGGATATTAGCCGGAAGAAAAAGCTGTTACAAAAGCAAGCTAAAGGTAAAAAACGGATGAAATCTTTGGGGTCTGTAGATGTTCCGCAGGAAGCTTTTATGGCGGTGTTAAGGTTAAATCAAGAATCATAATCTTTCCCAAAAACCGGGTTGATAAAAACCCGGTTTCTATCCTATTTTTAACCTTTTAAAGATTTCAAACGATCCGCTTCAAAGGGAGCTCCTTTTAACATTCGGTTCCAATATAACCAAGGTAAAATATACCGTTTGGCTAACCACATACTATAACGTTCTTGAGTGGGGTCAAAGGGAAAGCTAGAGTCGGGTTTATTTTCATAAGTAAACTCCGCCATAATGGTTTTTCCATAACCCGTAATTAACGGACAGCAAGTATAGCCATTGTAACTGCCTGTGAGTTGTTTAGACTGAATTAAACTATAGAGATTTTCAACTAATGCTGGGGCTTGTTTGCGAATGGCTGCTGCTGTTTTAGAGGTTGGGAGAGAAGAGGCATCTCCTAATGCAAATACATTCGGATAAACGTTATGTTGTAACGTCGTTTTATTGACATCCACCCATCCTCCAGGTTGAACCGCTAAGGGGCTATTTTTAATAAAATCTGGGGAACTCATCGGGGGAGTAACGTGAATGAAATCATACTTAATACTGACGTCTTCAACGCCGTTACTTGTCGTGACAGCAAAGATGGCTTCTTTGGTTTCCGGTTTAATCGCTTTCAGATTATGTTGATATTTAACATCAATATTGCGACGGGCTACCACTTTTTCTAACGCTTCACAATACCCTGGAATCGGAAACATTTTCCCAACGGCCGTACAATACATCACACGGGTTTTTTCTCGTACTCCATTGTTGCGGAAAGTATCATCCGCTAAATACATAATTTTTTGGGGAGCTCCTCCACATTTAATCGGTGTGGCGGGAAAGGTAAAAATCGCTGTTCCCCCTTTGAAATTTTTCAGTAATTCCCAAGTATAAGGTGCGTAGTCACGGGAGTAATTACTGGTGACTCCATTTTTACCAATGGCATCTTTTAATCCTTCCACTAAATGCCAATCAATTTGAATTCCTGGACAGACGACTAAGTATTGATATTGAATCCGTTTGCCATCTTTGGTAATGACTAAATTATTGGCAGGTTCAAATTGATCGGCATAAGTTTTAATCCACTTGACACCAGGGGGAATACAATCTTTTTCATCTTTGATTGTATCGTCCATGTTATAAGCACCCCCACCCACTAACGTCCAAGCGGGTTGATAGTAATGTTTATCGGAGGGTTCAATAATGGCAATGTCGAGGCGGGAATCTTTCCGCATGAGTTGGGCGGCGACGGTAATTCCGGCGGCTCCTCCCCCAACGATCACAATTTGATGGCGGGTTATATCGGTTATTGTATCGGAATTCGATGATTGTAGGGTTGTACTTGACATAATGGCTGGTCGCTTTTGGACAGATCTTCTTTCTGAGTGTAGGAGGGAAGTTACCCCAAAATACAATCTATTAACAACTTTTAAGAATTATGGCCTTACTTTTCAAGGGAGTAGGGGGAGCAGGGGGAGCAGGGGGAGCAGGGCAGGGCTGTTTCATTTTCTCCCAAAATTTGTATGACCTCTCCCCCTAACCCCCTCTCCTGCAAGGAGAGGGGGGACTAATTATTACTATTAAACATCAAAAATCATTAATTACTCCCCCTTCCCTATTAGGGAAGGG
>NZ_JBJUDF010000318.1:0-3660 GCF_046067725.1 Planktothrix sp. | reverse complement strand
TTAAACGATTTGGTGGGTTTAATACTTCCACATTTTGTACCGAAATTCGGGTTAATCCTGATGCTGAAAATTCATCAGAATCGAGTTCTGAAGATAGCCAATTTTATTCAGCTTTCGGTTGGTAATCTCTGTCGGGTGGGTGCGCTGCGCTTACCCACCTAATTCTTAATAAATTCAATTTTTTCTCAAGAATATTTTGTTAACAAGTATTAATTCTTATATTTCTTTACTGCGTTCCGCTCAGGATGACATTGTAGAAGCTTAGGATGACATGATATTCTAATCACTAATATTTGATGTAAAATATTTATATTTTCTGTTCGATTTAATTTATGATAACTGTAGAACAATTAATTAAAAAATATCAACTGATTCCTCATCCTGAAGGGGGATATTTTCGAGAAACCTATCGTTCAGAGTGTGTGATTTCTCATCAAGTTTTACCCAGTAATTTTAAAGGCGATCGCAATTATTGTACAGGAATTTATTTTTTATTACCTCAAGGAACTAAATCCTGTTTACATCGAATTCAATCCGATGAAATGTGGCATTTTTATTTAGGAGGTTCAATGACCTTGGTGTTAATGCACGAAGACTATGGCGTACAAAATATTATTCTGGGTTCTGATATTCAAGCAGGGGAAACTGTGCAGTTTGTTGTTCCGGGGGGGTGGTGGTTTGGAGGTTATCCTAACCCGGAAAGTATGTATAGTTTTGTCGGGTGTACCGTTGCGCCAGGGTTTGATTTTGCCGATTTTGAATTAGGGACTCGGACTAACCTGCTCTCCAAGTTTCCAGAATCTTCTGAACTGATTTTAAAATTAACTCCTGATGCTTAATTAAAGGTACAATACATCCTTTATGGTCTATTAATTTAACAGATGGTAGAAGATTTATTAACGTTTGTTTTAGGCAGTTTTGCTTCCTTGTTTCCCATTGTTGATCCCTTGGGTGCTGTGCCGATATTTTTAATTTTAGCAGCCGGCTATTCTCCAGAGTTACAACAAAAATGTGCCATTAAAACGGCGTTTAGCTTTGTGGGGGTTTTAGTGTTTTTTTTATTAGTCGGAGATAGAATTTTAGAATTCTTTGGTTTAGCCATGTCTGGGATCAAAGTAGCCGGAGGAATTGTAATTTTTGAAGCGGGATGGGAAGCTTTAAAAGCAGAACCCAGATTAACCCCAACGGAAGAAGAAGCCTTAAGTTTTCAAATTCAAGAACATAAAGATATTTCCTTTATTCCCTTAACTATTCCTTTATTAGCAGGGCCAGGAGCGATCGCAGTAACATTAGGATTAGCCGCCCAAGCGGGTGAAACTTTTTCCTCAGAAACTATATTACATTTAGGGGAGATTATTGTTGCAATTGTCCTGATTGGAATTTTGGTTTATGGCTGTTTAATTCTATCCCATCGTTTACTCAATCTTTTAGGAGAAAATGGCATTATTGCCTTTACCCGTCTTCTGGGTTTATTTATTTTAGCCCTTGGTGTACAATTAATCTTAAGTGGGTTAGAACACTGGATTGAAGGTTTATTTTCAACCTATTTATCCGATTTGGTCTTGTTGCCTCGATAGAAAAATTCTCAAAACAGGTTGATCCTTAACTCCTTCTGTCCCAACGCTCAACACCGCACACTGGATGTCAAGAATAATCCTAAAGTTAGGTCTTCACAAAAATCTAACTTCAAGAGATTCTATTCGTTATAAAATATTCTTATAATCCAATGCAGAAGGGTATTTTTGTGGAAATAACATCCTTTAGCAGCCTATTAAAAAATTAATCTGGCTCTTAAGACTGAATTTTTATTCCTGCATCCCCTTTATCTTGAGAAATTAACACTTTATAACAACTCTAATGACCCTTTCTCAACCCAAATTCCAACATATCCAGGGGATTATCCTCCTGATCGCTGTTACTTTGCTTTGGGGAACAACATTTCCTTTGGTAAAAGATACCATTCATAATATTTCGCCTGGTGTATTAATTGCCATTCGTTCGGCTTTAGCGGCGATCGCTTTTTCCTTACATTTACGAACGTTAAATCTGAAGTTAATTCGAGATGGCATTCTATTAGGAATTCTACTCTTTGCGTCCTTAGCCATTCAAGCGATCGCATTAGAAACCCTCTCCGCAAATCGTGCCGCTTTTATTGCCAGTTTAAACGTCATTTTAGTTCCTTTATTAGGGCAATTATTAGGTCAAAAAGTCCGACGGGGACTATTTTTAGCCGCCGGACTGGCGTTAATGGGGGTGGGGGTGATGTCCTGGGAAGGCGGAATGCTGACGGCGGGAGACTTATGGATGTTGTTGGATGTTCTGCTTTATACCAGCTATATTTTGCTTTTAGAAGCCGTCACCTGCACCCATTCATCCCAACCCTTGACCGCAATTCAGCTTGTGGTGATGACGGTTTTAGCGACTGTATGGACATTACCGGATTTGATGGGACAATGGCAGGGGATTGAGGGTCATTACGTCCCTTTATTATACCTGGCAGTGGTGACAGCTATTACCACTTGGTTGCCTGCGATCGCTCAACATTGGGTTTCTGCCTCGGAAACGGCTGTAATTTATACCTTTGAACCTGTTTTTGCATCCGTATTTTCCTTTTGGTTACTCGGTGAAACGTTAGGACTGCGGGGTTGGTTAGGGGGTGCGATGATTGTTGGGGCTATGTTGATCAGTCAGCAACAAACCCATTCGATGGAAGTGGAAAGTAAAATTATCAGTGAAGAAAACTTCCTAATTCCAACAATTGAACCAATGGTGATGAATGATGAAATGTGTATTGATTTTTCTTGGCATCACCCCGAAGCAGAAGCAGAAAAAATTCCCATTTTGGTTACTTCAATTCCCCATTCTGAGTTAATCAGACAGGAAATTGAAGAATTAGAAAAACAAGTCAGCATTCAATAAAAATCCGACTTAATTTTACATTCGTTCTAACACCGGAATTCCTAAGAGGGATAACCCTAATTTTAATGTTCGTGCGGTTAAATCACACAAGGCGATACGAGAGGTTCGTTGAGGTTCTTCCGCTTTCATGACAGAACATTGCTCATAAAATTGATTGAATTTCTGACTTAATTCAAACAAATATTGACATAAACGGTTAGGAAATAAATCGTGAGCTACTTCTTCTAATACATCTTGTAATTGCAATAGATGTTTGGCTAATACACATTCTGCATCTTCTTCCAAAACGATCTTAATATCCGTTCCTAACTGTTGCCAATCAATATCGCCCTTGCGACTAATGCCTTGAATTCTGACATAAGCATAAAGCAAATAGGGGGCTGTATTCCCTTGCAAAGATAACATTTTATCGAAACTAAAAATATAGTCACTGGTGCGATTTTGGCTTAAATCCGCATATTTAACCGCACTCAAACCCACCACTTGAGCAACATGATCAATAAATGCTTCTGTTTCCGTGCGTTCTTCGGCTTTTAAACGGGTTTCTAAATCAGTTTGGGCATGATTAATCGCTTCATCTAATAACTCTCTTAAACGCACCGTTTCCCCTGAACGGGTTTTTAATTTTTTGCCATCTTCTCCTTTGACAACGCCAAAAGGAACATGAACTAATTCAACATTTTCTGGTATCCAACCTGCCCGTTTTGCTACTTGCCAAACTTGCATAAAATGGTTGGATTG